>NZ_JACJED010000014.1:0-130369 GCF_014163885.1 Pseudoalteromonas sp. SR43-2
TTGTCAACACTTAAATTTAAACTTTCTAAAAAGATTCAATCTAAGTTTTACTTAACACCCTGAGTTGTTCGTGCCTCGCTATGCGTTGCTGTTTCCCGTCTCAGTGGGGTCGCATTATAGGGAGAACAGATTTTTACGCAAGCGTTTTATTGACAAAACTTTAAATAAAGCATTGTTCGCTGAGAATTTAAGCTAAACGCATTAAAAACACAACATAACTAGCACTTTATTAACATTTAACGCCTATTAAAGTGTTTGTTATGGCCTACGCTATCAAAAAATACTGTCTACAGACCTGCTATTAAGTCATTTATCTAAAAGCTATAGTTAAAGCCCGCGTAAAAACGACGACCTGAGTAGCTAGTATTGAGTAATCGCGCATCGGTGTCACTTCCTAAACGCGTTACTGATTCAGATTTAGTTAAATTAATAACCGCTGCGGTAAGGCTAAGCCCGTCGTATAAATTTACAGATGCATTTACATCGATTTGTTCGTAAGGGTCTTGGTATACATTTAATCCGCTATTTAAACCGAGTACTGTTTCGCCGCGCTTATTATAAGAAGCACGTACATTAAAATAACCTCCTTCATAATAAACAGAGGTGTTGTACTGATACTTTGCACTACCTATTAAAGCCGACTGACCAAATTCTTCACCATTAATTGTTACATCTGCTTTATTGGTTTTGTTATAAGTGTAATTTGCGTAAAAGCCAAAACCACTATCAAAGGCATGCTGAATAAATACTTCCGCGCCTTTTGATACTGCATCGGTGCCATTACCTACAGTGCTGTAAGGGGCTATATTAATAGTCCCTGCATCCACTATATTATTTTTACCAGCAAAGTTTTGCTCTACGTCGATCACCAGTGGCACGACAAAGTTATCTACTTTTTTATGAAAAAGCGCCAATCCAACAGCAGAACCTTCGCCGTAATAATACTCAATAGATAAATCGGCTTGAATTGATTCAAATGGCTTCAAGTTTTTATTACCGCCACTGCCGCTAAAACCTAGCTGTTCATTAAATGCAGCTCTATCATCTGCCCATTCATCTGATACAAATGTAATACGCTGCTGCGCACCTAAATCACTATAGTCAGGACGAGATATTACTTTAGCTATTGCCCCACGAATAACTAAATCGTCGGTTGCATCCCACGCTATATTAAAGCTTGGCAAAACTTGAGTGTCTTTGTTTTGCTGAATGACTAATTGATAGTCTTCTACAAAACGAGCGTCACCTGTTACTGGCTCACCTGTTTCATCATTTGTGTGATCTAATTGGTAGGTATATAAGTCAGTAGATGAAGTAAGTGTTTTTGTTTGCACAACACGCACACCCAAATTACCTCTGACTTCACTAAATTCAAAATCACCTTGTATATAAAAAGCCGATATTTTCTCTTCTATATCGTAAACAAAATTATCTTCAATGCGCGTATAAGGTACATAACTAGCAGTGACCATATCGCGGTATTTATTCCAGTCGATACTTGGCATTTGGTTTATATCAAAACCACCTGCAATATTATTCTCACTAGTAAATACATTTTGAGCTAATGGCATTCCACCATTCCACTGGTAGCTATCAAAACGGGTAATACCTTGCTCACTTGCTTCCCCTGCAGCAATATCAAAATTTGGATCTAAAAAGAAGGTGTTGCCGGTTTCACGGTGAAGAGTTGAATTGCGGTATTTAGCACCGGTTTTAATTGTTTTTAAAAAGCCCCAATCAACATAAAATTCCACATCAGCTTGGTAGTAATCTTCTTCTAGCTCACTGCGTACAAAGCTTGAGTTTGAAGAGCCCGCATCACGACCGCCTCCAACTCCATTTTGTAAATTAACTAATGTATTAGGGTCGATATTAAGTGACACATTATTTTGATTGAGTGACCAGCCAGCCGTTTGAGCTGCGTTTTGAATAGTGGCTGCGTTTTCGCCCGCGTTAGAACTTTTATACGCCGCTTCCCAGCTTTCTTCTGGGCCGCCCTCTGATTGTGTATTACCAATTACAAAGCGCGCTTTAAAATTATCACCTTCATAGGTTAAATTAAAATCAAAGGTATCGGAGGTAGATTCCTCGCGTACGTAGCTGCCACGCATCCACGGAAATTGCATATCATTTTCGACACCACTTGCCATTGCATCGTATTGCATAGCAGTAACAATAGTGCCCGACTCATCAAGATTTACATCCGTCAAAAAATCAGGATTTAAAGACCACTCTGGTATATCAATCACAGATTCTGTTCTGTCTTGCCCAAGTGTAAAACCAAAATAATTAAAGCCAAGCTCTAAACGATTTGTTGGTCGCCACTGTGAACTAAATTGAATCCCTTCGCGCTCACGTTTTTCGTTAAGAACAGAACCTCGAACAACTTGCGGAAACCAAACGCCATCGTAACTGTTGCCGTTTGCATCATTAATAGTATCCCAACCGTTATTGTTATCAACTGTATTACCATGTATATCTGTTGCTTGCCCAGTGCCAGTATAGCGCCATACATTAGCATTAGTACCGCCCGAAAGCGTTCTGTTTGTCCGTTCCTGATAGGTATAGCCAACTAATACACCAAAGTTTTCGTTGTCGTTTTTCCATGAATATAAACCCGTAAACTGCGGTTCGTACTCTTTTGTAACATCAGCGTAAGTACTCTCGATATTAAAGACACCCGAGTTTGCATCCATATTTAAAGGTTTTCGGCTGTGCATTAATACAGTGCCACCAACCCCACCTTCATCAAAGCGTGCCTCTGGCGATTTATAAACCTCGACGCTTTCAATCATTGAAGACGGTAACAAAGCATAATCAAACGAACGCGAAGGCTCCCCCGGAGAAGATGCTATAAAATTACCATTAAGCTGTGTAAAGGTAAGTTCTGACGATAAACCACGAATACTGACAGATGAACCTTCCCCGCCATCACGCTCAATTACCACACCGGGTACACGCTGAAGTGAGTCTGCAACGTTTTTATCAGGGAACTTTCCAATGTCTTCCGCGGTAATGGCATCAACTACTGAGCCAGACATTCGTTTTACATCTAAGTTTTCGGCCATACTTGAACGGATACCACGTACTTCTATTACTTCCATATCTTTTGCGTGCTGCGAGTTTTCTTGCGCTGCAACAGCACACGTAGAACCCACAGCAGAAAAAATTGATACATAAAGTGACGACTTACAAAACGTTGAAAAAGGGAAAGGGTATATGCTTGCTACTATCATGTGAGAGGCTGTTCCATTTAAATCTGCTTATATAAAACCTAAAGCGAGAAGTTAGTCCTTTTACGTAAATTATTTACGAAATGGCAAAAATTGTTCCCAATTCTACACAGCCAAACTTAACCGTTTGTTAATCATCAATATTAAAACTAAATAAACGTCTCATATAACTGTATTAATACCTATTGGATGAAACTTAAAATCCAACCCACACATCAAAACCACTCTTAATTAACAAGCTAATAGAGGCTTTGTTGAATTTAATAGCTTAATAAAATAATTACGCTGCATAAATCATAGGGTGTATAGAAAAAACAAAGAGGATAACTAGATGTGGTAGTCAGCAGTTTATACTTTAGAAAGCAAAACTGCCGAATGATATTTGAAAGAAGTAACAATTGCTAAATAGCGCTTGGTTAATCAAGCGTAGCAATAACCTCTGAAAGCTCTAAGAGTGTAGGCTTTCCACCATAATAATTTGTATCTATATGATAACTATTGCCAACCCAAAAAGGCGCTTTAGTTGAGTTATGTCCATGTATTGAAAAGTCGACTCCATGACTTTTAACTACCTTATTTTGTTTAACTACTTCGCGATCCCACAATAAAGATTGCACGATTAGCGATTTATCATCAGGGTAATTTTCCCAATCCCACGATTGTGCAAATGTATGAGACAACCCTATTGTATAACCACGATACTCTAGTACTATTGAAAGCGGTTTAGTTAGTAACTCATCGCACATGACACTGAGCTTTTCACTTGATACCGACTTATGCCAATTGCCACCATTGTCAGTCCATAATTTAAAAGCCGCTTTATCATTACTTAATAATGATTCCAACATTAAATGCTCATGATTACCTAATATCATACATGCCCTAATGGCTTGTAAGTATGTAAATAAGTCATATGTTTTATCCCCGCGATCAACAAAATCGCCTAGGCAAAACAAAGTATCTCTTTCAGGGTTAAAATTTACGTTATTAAGTGCGTTTTTTAAGGCCGGTAAATCACCATCAAGATCGCCAATTACAAATACTCGGCACTCATCATTAATAAATATGGCTTGTTTTGAAGATACAGCCTGAATAGCGTTAATACCAATATCCAAAATAGACTCCTATAGAATGCAATCTAAAACTTAGATTAATACTTGAGTTTATAAAGCCTTAAGGTAACACAATATAATTGATAATTAATGAAGGTAATAAGATTTGATTGAAACTAAAAATGCATGACAGAGGACCTTAGCTACAACCTAAATAAGTAATGTAAGTAGTGCTTTTAGCTTAAATTAAAAGCGGCTTAGCAAAATACCTGACCAGCTATTTTCAGGTTAACCGCACAAATTTTTCTGCTAGTTCGTCCAAGGTTTCACGCTTATTCGGATCGGGCTTTATGCAGTCAATAGGGCAAACACTTACGCAAGTAGGTTTATCATAATGCCCTACACACTCAGTACATTTACTAGCATCTATTTGGTATATCTTCGCGCCCATATAAATAGCCTCATTAGGGCATTCTGGGTCACACATATCGCAGTTAATGCATTTACTATTTATGAGTAGAGCCATTTTTTAGCCTTTTCAATTAATATCATTATAAAACAAAAAGATAAGTAAAAATAAAGGTGTATAAAGGCTAATTTTTGTGCAGTTCTAGTTTAATAAAAAACCGCTATTTTTCAATAAATCGTAACACAAATTAGTAACACAAATTTTTATTTTTGGGTGTAAATTACAGCCGCGAATTATGCCTATTTTTCTCTGTTGCTTTGTTGATCTTAATCAATAGAAATAGCCGCACTTTTACTAAGTTTGATATTATTTTAACTTTCCTAAGTTATTTATTTAAATTAATATAAAATTAGCTGACCTGCCAAAAAGCGCTTAGGCCCTCTACTTATATGCTAATCCCGTCAAAAGAACATTCAAATAAGGAAAACAAGTGAATATAGTACCTCCAAGAATTTAGCCTTTTTCAAAGTGTTATTTTCGCAAATACTCTATGCCTAAAATTAAACCCTATTTAAAGCGTTAAGATGATCTAAATGATGCTTTACTCTTCGTACCATCACTTCAATTTACTTAATCGCTATCAACCTGGCTGTAATCAATTGGTCATATTATTCACTTAGTATCTATTTAAAATAAAATTCTAGACTGAGTAATGAAGACTTTTAAAAGCCCCCTGCCATCGAATTTAAATATTTCTTCTGAGCAAAGCGATGTAAAAAACGTTATCACCCATATTCGTAAATTCATTAGTCGTCGAACCAATAATACTGATGACGTAGACGATCTTGTGCAAGAAGCTCTGCTAAGAACATTAAATAGAAATGACACGTCAGAAATTGAAAACTTTCAGGCGTACATAAATCAAGTCGCAAAGTCTGTTATGTATAGTGATTGGCAAAAAAATAAAAGCCAACCAAATAATGCAGAAGATATTGAGCTTTTTACAAATGATAATAGCGATCCAGAAGCGCAGTCTATTACAGAGCAAAAGCTCGAGCTTGTTAAAAGTGCGTTGCAAGAGTTACCACCTTTAAGAAGAAAAGTATTTAAGCTTCGACGCATTGACGGGTTAAGTCGCGAAGAAATTAGTCTGCAGTTAAATATGAGCCAAGAATCTGTAAAAAAACATATTACGCGCGCAATGATACAAATAACGCTTAGCATTGAAAAAAATCAATAAAAATGTCCCCTTTATTACACTTTTACGCTCTTTATATTTAATCAACGCAGGTTAGGTTTTTTAATGAACGAACAACGCTTAGAACAGGCAGTAGATTGGGTAGATCGGATTAATGATTTAAATGATCATGACCGTGAAGAACTATCGCTTTGGTTAAAATGCACAGAAAATAAGAATGCATTTGAAAAAATAGCTAATGTATTTGGCGATCCTGCTGTTAAACAGGCTTTACACATTTACACTAAACAATATAGTTTACCGACTCCAATAATTACGCCTAATGCTAAACGCTCTAGAACTTTCCCTATGCTCGCCTTAGCAGCTAGTTTTAGCGCTATTGCTTTTGCAGTGTACTGGCTTGCTATATCTCAACAGACATTTACACCAACACCGATTGCAAAAACCGTAGTTAAATCTAGCCTGCCTCAGCTTTTAGAAGCACATTTAGGTAAACGTGTATCGCAGTTATTAGATGACGGTTCATATTTGCACTTAAATGCAGATAGTGAGTTAACTGCGCACTTGCTACCACACTCAAGGCAAATCGAATTAAAAAAAGGACAGGTTTTTTTTGATGTAGCCAAAGATAAAACACGGCCATTTATAATAAATTCAGGACAAGCAAGCATTAAAGTACTGGGTACTTCTTTTGATGTAGAGCGCAATAAAGATGAAGTAGTGGTAACTGTGTACGAAGGCAAAGTAGAAGTCTCGGCTTTAGATAAAGTGATATTAACTCCCTCTCAACAAGCTGTTATAAAAAATGGCCATATAACTGTAGATTATAGCCAGCAGTTAGCACAACTCCCTGCTTGGCGAATGGGTTGGATTGATGCAGAAAAAGAACCTCTAACCAGTGTTATTAAACAATTGCAGCGTTACAGCCCTATGGTAATTAAAGTGGATAACACACTAAATAATACACTAATTAGCGGACGATTTAATCTCGAAACGCCACAACAAAGCCTTATGCTCATTGCATCAACTTATAACTGGAAAGTAGATAAGAAGAACAACGTACTTCATTTAACGTTACCTTAAATGAGTAAAAATATGACTGTATTACTTTGATTAAATGATTATGCTAAAACAGGTACGTACATTAAATAAAAGTATTTTAGTGTACTTTTTTATCGGTGCTAGTTGTTTAACAACGTTGCCTAGTGCGGCAAAAAATATAAATACCTTTATTTATATACCAGCGAGTTCTCTCAGTGATAGTTTAAGAGAGGTAGCAAATGCATATGCAGTCTCTTTTAGTAGTAACCCTTCACTTATCAACGACAAAACTACGTCCACCTTAGTGGGCGATCATACACTTGCTCAAGCACTAGATTTTTTATTAAGAGGCAGCGAGTTAACATATAAAATTCAAGACAAGGGTTTTGTTATTTTTCAAAAAAAAATAACAACCAATAACGAAATACTTGAAGAAATAACAGTAAAGGGTATTCGCTATTCATTAGCTAGCTCACGAAATTTAAAACACAATAATAAAACGATTAGTGAAGCAATTTCAGCACAAGATATTACCGATATTCCCAATACTAACTTAGCCGAGGCCTTACAGTATATTCCTGGCGTAGCAATTACTCGCGAAGCAGGCGAAGGTCGCCAAGTTTCAATACGAGGTAACTATCCTGATTTTAGTTTGGTGACACTCAACGGTATGCCTGTGTTAGCAAATAATGATTCACCTATGGATAGTCGAGTACAAAAACAGCGCGATCGTTCTTTCGATTTCAATATTTTACCTGCCGAACTTTTTAAACAAATCCATGTAATTAAAGCATATTCCGCCGATAAAATTGCAGGTGGAATATCTGGAACAATGGCATTACAAACTATAAACCCTTTAGATAATGAGGGGTTTAAATTTATTATTACCCCAGAAGTTGGCTACAACGACTATGTGGGTACAGGCGCAAAACGCTATTCAAGCTTAATTTCTAACACGTGGAATAATTGGGGGGTACTTGCAAGCGTTGCATACACAACCAGAGAGTCGTTAGAGCAAGGTGCTAATACATTTCGCTGGCGTAATATTGCAATAGATGGGGCTGACCTATCGGCTTTAACCCAATCACAAGCACTGCATTTGACTCAAGGCGATTATATAGTTCCTCGTGGTAATCGGTACTCGGTATGGCAAGCTACACAGCAGCGATTTGGGGCAAATCTATCTGTAGAGTATAAAAATGAAACCACCCATTTTGATTTTGATATGCTCTCAGGGTTTTTAAAAGGGGATAGGCATGAATATCATTTATACCCTAGAGGGGAGCAGTCTACGCCTATAATTAAAGGGCTAACAACAATCACAGACATTCAAACGAATGAAAATAATGAGCTAGTGTATGCACGTTACGAAAATGCACGAGTCGCAACCGAAAGTAGAACCCAAGAAATAAATACGGCATATCAGCAAGGTGTGCTATCACTTACGCAACAAGTGAATACAAATTGGAAAGTAAGCGCCATATTAGGAAAAGAACAATCAAAGTATGACATTCCTTACAGCAATAAGATTTATACCCAAGGCATAAGTGACGTTACGATTGATTATCGTAAAACTCCATTTTATGCAGATATTAACTACAGTGAAAATTTAAAAAATCCTACAATGTGGCAAATGCATCATGGTGATATAGAACAATACAATTCAAATAGTGAGTACACCTTCGCAAAATTAGATTTTCAATATGACATTAATAGTTTAATCACCCTTCAATTTGGAGCTGATTGGACTCTGTTTGAAAATAAAATGTATAACGCACAGCAAAACGATATTTTTTTTAATGAATTAACCAACGCACCACAACAATTAACTGACCTTCCTGCGTCGTATGTTTCATCGCAACATGCACATAAAAGCCTACAATGGTTAAAAATAAACACCAATGAAGCACTTAAACTTTATGGCATCGACCCATTTAATATACAAAACAATAGCTCATCAATTACCACTGAAGCTGAGCATATACAAGAATATAGCAGAGGAGCTTATACTTTAATAAGCACAGAGCAGGCACAATGGGAAGCTCATATAGGTTTGCGTTATCAAGCAGAATCCATAACATCTCACACTCAAGCCCCTTACTCTCCTATTTTATATAGTCTTTGGCTTCCAACTTTTAATGGATCATATTTTATAAACGATAAATGGCGATTACGTGTAGGACTTTCTAAAAACTATTCAAAACCATTACTGAACTCACTAAGTTTTAATGGTTCAAACGATACCCCAAATAATACAAAATATACATTTAACTCAAGTCTAAAACCTTACTTATCTTATAATACCGATATTTCCTTAGAAGCAGATTTTAGTAGTCGTAGTACGTTTAATATATCACTCTTTTATAAAGATTTGGATGATTACATAGTTACAACGCAAGTCCCCTTATCAAAAACTTCAGAGTCTACAACCCCCGATATTAATAACCTTTGGCTAAGTAATGCAGAATCAGCTTATCAGTGGGGAGCGGAAATAAGTTTAAATTATTTAATACATAATTCTGACTGGGGTATCAACCTACAAACAACTTACAATAAAGGCAAAGTCACGTATTACGACTCAAATAATGGCTCAGCTTTATTTAAAAAAAACCTACCTTTTTTATCTAAAATAACCGCCTCAAGTATGATCTTTTATGATCACCCTAAGTTCAATTTTAAACTAGGCGCTATTTTTAGAGATAAATATTTAGTTCGGGCAGGCAGTCTTTTGCTCGATGAAAACGAAACAGGGTTTATGCCGACTGTTTATTGGGATGCAAACCTAAATTATTATTTTTCTAATCATTGGAAACTTAAATTTAGCGCATTTAATCTCAGCAATGAACAAGAGCGACAATACAGTAACTCAACACTAAGAGCCTATAACTCAACCACAAGTGGTCGCACTTATTACTTGGGGTTGAGTTATCAGTATTAGATAATCTCCCCCGTTTTCAAATCAACGCTAAAATTCTCACCTTGGGTATGCTTACTAAATTTTGCCATTATTTTTATTAACAAAGCCAAATCCTGCTGTGTTTGCGTATCTGTTTTACAAGTCGATTGAGCTAAAAACTCATTTAGCTGTTGATAAGTAATACGCTTTTGAGGTGTTATATCTGCAGTTACATCACCATTTCTTAATAAATAAAAATCTCGAAGCCATTCTTTTGTAGATACAGCTTTAAGTTGAATTAGCAAATTAGGCGAGACTTTATTTAAACACTGCATATCTGTAAACCAATCTGCTAAATAGTGATTATCGTTTAGCCATGCCACTAAACTTTTTGGCCAATCGCGTTTTAAAAAACGCTGACTAATAAGTCCAAATAAATGCTGTTTAGTAAAATCACCATAACTTTCTGAGCTCAAAATAGTACGGTCAAAATTACTAAGATTATGTTTTTCACGATATACCCATTCCTTTTCATATAAACCAAATAAATCATTGAAACCAGGAACATCGTCTAATGTATGAGTACTTACCAATGCGGTGTGCTTTACTAAGTTTAGCTCTGCAATCTTATATGCAGCTTTATAAGCAGCTAAACTTGGCACTTGTACATTAACTAACTGAGAGTCTCGATTACTTGTTACCAGCGCAGTATCATTTAGATGCATATGTCCTGCAAAATGTAGTGTTAATCCTGTATCTGCAAGTATTTGTGTTGTACGGGGTGTAGGCACTCTAGGTAGGGAAAAATGGCCACGACTAAACACTTTATGTAATTCATCATTCGCATTATCGTAAAACTCTCCCATTGGAAAGTGGCTAAATGCGATCAGTGTTTTGTTTTGCTCTTTTGACCTTTTAACAACCGTTTTTATCCACTTTAACAGTAAAGGCTTTGCATCAATTAAAGCATTATAGCCGGCACTAGACGAACCCTTAAAAGTGAGTGGCGAATTTTGCCATTGTGGTGCATACACATTGGCATCTATTGCCATTAACCAAACACCTTTTATGGGCTCAACTAAGTAGCTCGCATCTGGCATCGTTATACAATGATTAACATCATTAGGGTCACACCATATAAACTCTCGGTTTTCATAAGGTGTTTCATATAGCACGTCACTTTTATGTTTGCTAAATCCAAAGTTACTGAGTGTGCTTAATATTTCAGTGTAACCCCAGTTTTTTAAACCATCATCACATACAGACGACTTAGTCATACACTTTTCATGTTGATAACTATAAACGCCAAACTCTTTACCTTGAGCCGTTAAGAAGTCAGCTTTACCTGCCTCAGTTGTAAATGGCTTTACGGGGTCATGATTGCCTGGAATCGCAAAAAAACGCATCCCATATGTTTTTTCATAATGGTCTAAAATACGTGCTAGTGCCCGAACATTAATAGGTTGGCCATCATCAGTAAAATCGCCTGGTAGGATGACTAACTTAATCTCTTTTTCTACTAGCTCATCTAATACATGTAAAAAAACAAAATAATTTTCATTGAAAAGTCGCGTTGAGTGAAGCTGCGCATACATACTTCGCACCAGTAATGGTTGCTTTGACCCTACATCCGTTGGTAACTCTATATTGTCTGTATTATGTAAATTAGCAAAAATATCATGTAGATGAATATCAGCTAAAAATGCAACTTTAACCGTCTCCACCTTCACTGCACTTTTAACCTCGTAGTACGAGGTAGCACTCACTTTAAATGTAATACATAACCCAATCCATAGTGCTAACCATAGTGCTTTGACTCTAATCATGATGGCTTTATCCAGTTTTCACTCAACTTATTATTTAGAGCGCGGTAATGGATAAAAGGGGACATAAAATTTTATAAACATGCTTTTCAATTATGAAACTTTTATTAAATGCATATTTTTGTGTCCCCTAATTTATGAATGCCCGCTCTTAGATAGCAAACTCAACAATTGAGACGTGGTATGCCACTTTTTATTTTTATTATTTTTGCAGATTATGTAACTAGCATTAACGCTATGCCATTAAATACCTTTCAAATGATTGGCTCACATAACAGCTATAAAAAAACATTAAACGTAGGCGTTAATAATAAATTAAATACTCTAAATCCTAAACTAATGGCCCGTATTGATTACGGTCATTCTCCCATTATTAAACAGTTAAATAGCGGTGTTCGCCATTTAGAAATTGACGTTTTAAAAGACCCTAATGGTGATTTATACATAAAACCTTGGGCTAATACTTTTGCAACGACTCCTTTATTTAATGAGTTAGAAAAAAAGCAATTAGCTACTCCTGGATTTAAAGTAATGCACATTCCCGATATTGATGTGCAAAGCCATTGTGTATTGCTCAGTGGATGTTTGAATACACTCAAAACATGGTCAGAGGCAAACCCGCAGCACTTTCCTATTGTTGTAATGCTCAATGTAAAAGAAACGCGATCAGATGTAGTGCTGGGCAATAATCCACTTAAATTTACACCGAACGATTATTATTTACTCGATGAAGTAATTCAAAAATCGTTACCTAACTCATTATTCACGCCCGATAACTTACGTAAAATACCGTTATCTTTAAACCAAACAGTCGTTAGGTTTGGGTGGCCAAGTACACGTGCCTTGGCTGGTAAGTTCATATTCTTATTTGATGGCAATACACAGCAATCGGCACTTTATAAACAAAATAGGCCTTCGTTAAAAGGGGCAAGCATGTTTGCCAATTATGATGAAAACCAGCCCGAAGCTGCTTTTATGATTGTAAACAACCCTACACGCGACTTTTATAAAATTCAGCAACTTGTACTTAAAGGTTACATGGTGCGCACCCGCGCAGATGCAACCTTAAGTGCAACCAATTCTCAGCGAGCAATCCAATTTAATGCCGCGAAAAATAGCGGCGCACAAGTAATTTCGACCGATTTTATACCCAGCTCGCCACAGCAGGCGCGCTTTAACTATGTGGTGCAATTTGACGAAGGTCATTTAGTGCGCACAAACCCTTTTATTAATAATCAACTTTAAATTAAAAACCAAGGAAGCATTATGTTGAACAAACCATCTCGTACGCTTTTAGCAACGGCTATAATGAGCTCATTAGGCGCGTCTAATTATGTGTATGCAGAACAATCTGCTCAAACAGAAGTAGAAGAAATAGTTGTACAGGGTTATCGCAACAGTTTGTTAAAAGCAAAAGATTTAAAACGAAATGCTGTGGGCGCACAAGACTCTATTGTCGCTGAAGATATTGCTGATTTTCCGGATCTAAACTTAGCTGACTCACTACAACGAGTTCCTGGCATTGCGATTACCCGAGAAGGTGGCGAAGGCCGACAAATTTCATTACGAGGTTTAGGACCGAACTTTACACAAGTACAACTTAACGGTATGGAGGCTTTGGGTACGTCTTCTTCGGCAATGGATAGCCGAGGCTCAGTAAGCAGATCACGCGCTTTTGATTTTAACATATTTGCTTCTGAGTTATTTCAGCGCGTTGATGTGAAAAAATCCTTCTCTGCCGAAATGGATGAAGGTGGTATAGGTGGAACTGTTGGACTTCATACAGCAAAACCATTTGATTTTGATGGGTTTAATACTGCAATATCAGGTCAACTTGGTGACAATTCACAAACTGATGATGTTAGTCCACGTTTTGCAGCTCTGATCTCAGATACTTGGGATGATAAATTTGGCGCATTATTTTCAATTGCATACAGCAAACGTGATGTAAATGAGCAAGGTTACAATACATATCGCTGGCGCAAAAAAAATGCTTCAGGCTCAGATATATCCGAGCTATCAGATGAGTTACAAGACAAAATTAACAACGAAGAAGTGAGCTTTTCACGTGGTAGCCGTTATTCGTTATTTGAAAACCAACAGGAGCGCCTAGGGACAACACTTGCCCTGCAGTATCGCCCAAGTAATAACCTTGAATTCGGTTTTGACGCTCTATATGGTGAACTGAATAATGACCGCAGTGAATACCACTTACAAAATAGAGGTTCTAGTTCAACAGCTATTGGTTGTACTGGACCAGCTTATAACAACGAGCAAATATGCTCAAAGCTAACAGCTCTTGAAATAAACGAAAATAACGATGCTATTTATTCGGTATACGAAGACGCCGCTATTCATTCAGAAAGCCGTAGCCAATATGCTGATACCCACATTAGTCAGTTTGTATCAAATAGCGATTGGCAAATTACAGAAGATTTAAATATGACCGCCTTAGTCGGGCGTTCACAAACCAAGTTCAATACAGGCAGTGTTAAAGTTTACCTAGAGACATTTGGCGATGAAACTATTGATTATCGCAAGGATGCTTATTATGGGGAAAATACATACGGGTTTGATCCTACTGACAGTAGTTTATTCCGCTATCACGAAATTGATATATCTGAAGAAGAAATCACCAATACATTTGACTCTATAAAATTAAATTTTAATTACACGCTTAACAATACTTCAAATATAAAGTTCGGTGTATCTAATAAAAAGTTTGAAAGTGAAAACGGTGAAACTAAATCTGATAACGTTAACCGCAGCGATTGGGAAAATGGCTTACTGGATGACACGGTAGATCCAAGCCTGATATTTACAAATACCGCGCACAATAAACAGCAATGGGTAAGTGTCGATGTACTAGGCACCCTAGCAAGTATGAATATCGATCCTAATTTAGATAATCCTGATTTTACCGATAACGTACAAGAAAAAACCTTTGGGGCTTATTTGCAATACGAAGCTGAATGGGAATTGGGCTCAGGTTATTTAATGGGTAATGCTGGTGTACGCCATTACGATACTAAAACCAACGCCGTAGGTTTAATAAATGGAGAAGTAGTTGATGTTGAAAACACCTACTCAGGACTTTTGCCTGCTATAAATTTAGTTTGGGATAGTAATAACAGTTTAGTACTTCGTGCAAGCTATGGCGAAAATCTCACCCGCCCTTCGCTCGGTGCATTAGTGCCAACAGGCGTTGTTCAAAATGATGCCACATCAACCAATGGCCTTAGTATCAGCTCAGGAAACCCAAACCTTAAACCCTACGAATCAGTTAACTTCGACTTTTCAGTCGAGTACTATTTTGAAAACATTGGGTATGCGGCCGTAAGTTACTTTCATAAATCTATCGATAACTTCATTATCACCGAAACATATGATATCCCATACAGCCAAACCGGATATCCTCTTAGCTTTTTAGGCGACGTAGACGAAAGCGGTAATCCGCAAACAGCAAATACTGTTTTTACTGTTATTCAGCCTCAAAACTTAGATGAAAGTGATATTAGTGGCTGGGAACTCGCTTTTCAACGTGACCTAGACTTTTTACCTGCCCCGTTTAATAACTTAGGTGTTATTGCTAATTATACATTTGCTGATGGTGAAGCACTGTACCGTAATGTAGGTAATTCAGGTATTGATCAATATAAATCATTCCCTGGCCTGTCAGAGCATTCGGGTAACTTTACAGTATATTACGATTCTGATTCATGGGGCGCACGCGTTGCAGCAGCTTATAGAAGTGACTATATTGCATCGGTACAAGCCGGTAACGGCGATGAAGACGAAAATGGTTTTCATGCCAGTACATACATAGATGCATCAGCATTTTATCAGGTTAATGAAAAGCTAAAGCTCACTATAGAAGCAAGTAATTTGACTAATGAACGAGAAGAGCAGTATTCAGACTCCAATGATCGTTTGTACAATACGACGGTTAATGGCCGTACTGTTTATTTAGGTGCAAGTTATCGTTTCTAAATTATAAAAATGAGGCTCTACTTTTGTGTAGAGCCTCTCATTATTCTTTAGGGATTCATCAAAAAAGACGACGTATAAATTCACTTAATTAAGCGAATTTATATAAAGCACTCGATGTAAATCACTATTTTAAGTCTATTTTCAATCGCTTTAGCAAATATGACTTAAAACTACTTTTAATTTATTTAGCTGAACAGATAGAGTTACGTTGTTTACCAGTGCCTTTATTGCAGAGTTATGAAATCAAAGTTATATAAAATTTTATTGCCTAACTTCAGTTCTTACCCCTTAATCTCTAGTGAAATTTTAAAGTGCCGCTGTTAATATTGTCTACCTCCTAAATAATAAAGTAGTTCTAATGGCAGCTAGTTATTCTCTTGATGATTTACGTTACTTTTGCACCATAGTAAAACTAGGTAGCTTTAAAAAAGCATCCATAAACCTTGGTATGTCACTATCAACTTTAAGCCGTAGAATACGTTTATTAGAGCAAGCCCTTCAATTAACGTTACTAAATCGAGATGCTCATCGGGTAACACTTACGCATACTGGCGAATTATATTACGACCGCTACCGCAAGTTATTTGAAGAAGTAGAGTGTATTGAGCAAGCACTTTGTGATGAGAAAGACCAACCTAAAGGGAAAATTAGGATCTCTGCACCCATTTACATGGGTAAACACTTTTTAAGTGCTATTTTTTGTGAATTTTTACTGCAATATCCCGATATTCAATTAGATTTACGCTTTTCAAATAATCTTATTGATATTGAAAAAGAAGGGATTGATATCGCGTTTAGAGTAAGAAACCCAGCCATCGATAATTGGGTTATTAGAGAACTTAAGCTTACTCATAACCTGCTGTGTGCTCACCCAAATTATGATTATCAATCCATCACTCATCCTGGGCAATTAAAAGATCACCCAAAAGTTACTTGCCTTGGGTTAGTTCCGTGGCAGTTAAAAAATCCGCAAACGAGCGAAGAATACAGTTTTAATCCAAACACGCATGTCCGGTTAGAAGTTGATGAAATTCAAATGATGAAACAAGCCGTTGAGTCTGGTGTGGGTATTAGCTACATTCCTGATTATATAGCATTGCCTCTTATTGAAGCCGGGGAGCTTAAACGTATTCTTCCTGACTGGCAAAGTGAAGGGCAGCCATTTTCTATGCTTTATCGCGACAGAAAACAAGTACCTTATCGGGTACGACTATTAATAGAGCATACATTGCAACACTTCAACGAAAAGTAGCAATGTATGCTTTTAAAAAGAAAGCTTTAAACGTTTAAAAACTAAGCCTAAGTACAATTACACCTAAAAATGCTGTTGCTAGTCCTATCACTTCTTGGCGTGTAAAAGACTCTTTTAGGATGATGCGTGAGTACAATAAAATAATTAAAATGTTCATCCCTGAAATTGCCGAAACGAGCCCTGTATTACCAATTGCAAAAGCCGATATTATTGCCACCATACCTGCCACGTTTGTTAATCCAATCAGTAATCCGCACGAAAAAGTTTTACTCGCAGACCAATACCCTTGAGAAGTGCCTTGCTCTGCTAGCATTTTTTTACGCTTTACTAACCAACTAACAGCAAAAAGAAAACTACCAAAACCAAACATAGACGTTAGCGTTGCAAACGTATCGGCCTCAAGAAGTGTTGATTGCTTACCCATTAAATCATTAAATGCAAAGGCAAGTGCAGCGAGTAATCCCCATTGCGCACCTTGTAGGTTGTTCAACGAAATATCGCTTGAATAACGAATGATATAAAGGCCACCAAAAATAATGAAAAAGCCAATTAATTGAATTGTTGTTAAGGTCTCCTGCCACAATAAAAAAGCAAATAAAAGGACAAACAAAGGCGTTAATCCCGATAAAATACTAATTAAAGACGCTTTACCAACCGAAAACCCCTTATGCAACAAACCATTAGCAGCAAAAGAGCCAAAACCTAACGCTAGCCCAACCGTAATGTCTGCCCAGCCATGCCATGTGTGCTCAAATACCACAGTACCTAGCGCACTAATAACAAACCCTACAAAAAATACACCGAATAATAATAAGTTACGGTTAATCTTTTTCTGCGACGTCCATTGATAAAACACTCCTCGAGCACCAAAAAAAACGGTTGCGAGTAATGCAAAAATTATCCACATACAAAAATGATTCCTTTAAAAAGTAATGGGGTAACAGTGAGGAGCGATTTAACAACACGTGTTAAGTACGAATATCCATTATATTCGCTTTTAAAATTTTATAAATAAGCATTAATGATAAGATAAATTCCATAAATGGTATCTAAAAAAAAGCAGATGAAGATATAACTGCTCAGCGTCACTCTATTTAATAAAATAGCTTTGAGCAGTTATTAGAGTGGATCCTAACTGACCTTTTTGAACGGATTACGGGTATCTTGGTGCGCGTCTAGATTACGCATTAAAATAGCGTGATCTAAGTTAATGCCGTTATCTAGCGGGATTTTTACAATGTGACCAGAACCTTTAGCATCGCTAATACTTTTGCCTCTTTTGTTTTCCATATATTCAAGCGTAAAAGTAATGTTGCCTTGTGGTGTCATAAGCTCTAAAGATTGACCAGTACAAAATTTATTTTTAACGTCTATTTCAACTAATCCATTTTCGCAGCGCCCAAGTACTTCACCCACAAATTGCTGCTTAGTTGATACAGAGTGACCGTATTCATAGTTTTGATAATCTTGGTGGGCATGGCGTTTTAAAAAGCCTTCGGTATAACCACGATGCGCCAAGTTTTCCAATGTTTTAAATAAGCTAGTATCAAATGGTTTACCCACAGCGGCATCATCTATTGCTTTACGATAAACTTGTGCAGTGCGCGCCACATAATAAAATGACTTAGTACGCCCTTCTATTTTTAAACTATGTACACCCATTTTTGTTAACTGCTCTACGTATTGCACAGCGCGTAAATCTTTGGAATTCATAATATACGTGCCGTGTTCATCCTCGAACGCAGGCATATACTCACCAGGGCGACCTTGTTCTTCTAGCATAAATACATCGTTGCTTGGCGCGCCTTCCCCCAGAGTAGGTATCACCTGTTTGGGGTCAATTTTATGCACCATTTCGCCAGTTTCGTTCTCAACACCAGGTTTTACATCGTAATCCCAGCGACATGCATTAGTACACGTGCCTTGATTTGGATCGCGCTTATTTATGTAACCAGAGAGCAAGCAACGCCCCGAATACGCCATACACAGTGCGCCATGTACAAATACTTCAAGTTCGGTGTCTGGGCAGAGTGTGCGTATTTCGGCTATTTCTTCGAGCGACAACTCTCTTGATAAAATAACCCGTTCGATCCCCTGCTTTGCCCAAAATTGTACACTCGCGTAATTTACCGCATTCGCCTGTACCGATAAGTGAATAGGCATGGCTGGCCATTTTTCACGAACAAGCATAATTAAACCAGGGTCCGACATAATCAGCGCATCGGGCTGCATCGCAATAACTGGCTCTATATCACGTAAATACGATTTAACTTTAGCGTTATGCGGCGCAATATTAGACACCACATAAAACTTTTTATTTTGCGCATGCGCCTCACTAATGCCTATTTGCAGGGTCTCTAGGTCAAACTCATTATTACGCACACGCAAACTATAACGAGGCTGCCCCGCATAAACCGCATCTGCGCCATAAGCAAACGCGTAGCGCATGTTTTTTAAACTGCCTGCGGGGCATAATAATTCAGGAATAAAAGGCATTGAAGAAATAACGGGTAACATGTGCGCTCCATACATCGAACTGGGTTTAAACCAGTTGCATGAGTTTTACCAATTTGATTGAAAAATTAAGCATTAATCCAGTGAAATTGGTGTTATTGAAAAATACATAAACACAAGCGCAGCAGTATAAATATGGCTAATAATTTAAATTTGATCGAGATCATAAAACAGCAATCAAACTGGTTTTTAATAAAATTAGGATTTTTCACTTAAAACGCGTATAATTCGCGCCCGTTAATATTCACACTTTTACTTAAAATTATTGGAGCATAAAGATGGCTTTAGAGCGTACTTTCTCAATCGTAAAACCTGATGCAGTTGCTAAAAACCACATTGGCGCTATCTACAACCGTTTCGAAACTGCTGGCCTTAAAATCGTTGCAGCTAAAATGGTTCACCTTTCACAAGAGAAAGCTGAAGGTTTCTACGCAGAACATAGCGAACGTCCTTTCTTTGGCGCTTTAGTATCTTTCATGACATCTGGTCCAGTAATGGTTACAGTTCTTGAAGGCGAAAACGCTGTTCTTAAAAACCGTGAAATCATGGGTGCTACTAACCCTGCTGAAGCACTAGCTGGCACTTTACGTGCAGACTACGCTGATAGCATCGACGAAAACGCTGTTCACGGTTCTGATGCTGTTGAATCTGCTGCTCGCGAAATCGCGTACTTCTTCGCTGACGAAGAGCTTTGTTCACGTACTCGTTAATTCGAATTCGTTAACAAAATGAAAAGGGCTTTCGGGCCCTTTTTTAGTCATTACGCAAAGTATCCATAAGTGCATTTTTTGATATTTTACTTAATGATTAAAGTGAGTGAATTGTGTACAATTCGTCCTCGTAAATTTTTATCTCCACCGTCACCGATTGAGGTTGTTTCATGACCGAGCAAAAAAAGATTAACTTATTAGATTTAAACCGAGATGCAATGCGCGAGCTATTTGCATCGTTCGGTGAAAAGCCGTTTCGTAGTGACCAGGTGATGAAATGGATTTATCATTTTGGCGTAGATAACTTCGACGAAATGACTAACGTAAATAAAAAGCTTAAAGAAAAGCTTAAAGCTGAGTGCGAAATTGTAGCGCCAGAAATAACAGTTCGCCAACAAGCAAGCGACGGCACTATTAAGTACGCGCTTATTCTTGAAGGCGGCCAAGAAGTAGAAGCCGTTTGGATCCCTGAAAAAGAGCGCGCTACGTTATGTGTATCATCACAAGTGGGTTGTGCACTTGAATGTACTTTTTGTTCTACTGCTCAACAAGGCTTTAACCGTAACTTAAAAGTATCTGAAATTATTGGCCAAGTTTGGCGTGTAGCTAAAGATATAGGCCTTGATGGTCATAGCGAAAAGCGCCCAGTGACTAATGTTGTAATGATGGGTATGGGCGAGCCTTTACTTAATCTTAAAAACGTAGTGCCAGCAATGGAACTAATGATGGACGATTGGGGCTTTGGTTTATCTAAGCGCCGCGTAACATTAAGTACTTCAGGCGTTGTACCAGCTCTTGATTTACTAAAAGAAAAAATTGACGTAGCACTGGCTATATCTCTTCACGCACCCGATAACGCACTGCGTGATATTTTAGTGCCTGTTAATAAAAAGTACCCTATTGAAGAGTTTTTAGCGGCATGTCGTCGTTATATCGACGGTTCAAAAGCTAATAAAGACGTAACTGTTGAATACGTTATGCTTAATGGCATTAACGACAGCACTGACCAAGCGCATGCATTAGTACAAACGTTAAAAGGCACACCGTCTAAGGTAAACCTTATTCCGTTTAACCCGTTCCCGGGTAACGAGTACACACGCTCAAGTAATAGCCGTATCGACCGCTTTTCAAAAGTACTACAAGCTGCAGGTGTAACCTGTATTGTGCGCCGTACTCGCGGCGATGATATTGACGCAGCTTGCGGTCAGTTAGTCGGTGACGTAGTTGACCGTACTAAACGCTTAGCTAAAAAGAAAATCCGTGACGATAACGCGATTGCCGTTAATATCCACCAAGCATAATCTGTAACAGCCTTATATGAATAAGCCATATAAGGCTGTTAAGTTGTTTATTTTTAAATAAATGATGCAAGAGTAAAGCTTTTAGGTAAGATAGGCGACATGGACTAAAAATAAAGAGATAAGGTAATGCGATCTATACTTGCTATAACACTATCAACACTTGCCCTAAGTGGCTGTGTGAGCGAAAGTAGTTATAACGGCAGTAATAAACCCGTCGTCGAAAATAAAGTTAATAATACTGGCGCAGCACGAACACGAATTGCTTTAGCCCTACAGTATTTAAAAACGGGTAATAATTCTCAAGCCAAATACAATTTAGAACGTGCAGCAGCATTTGCTCCTGACCTACCTGAAGTACACTACTCTCTTGCTTATTACTACCAACAAGTGGGCGAAAACCCGCTAGCAGATAAAGCCTACCAAAAAGCACTTGAAATCAAGCCAGACGATCCTAACACCCTCAATAACTACGGTGTGTTTTTATGTGGTATTGATGAATACGATCGTGCAACTGATCAATTTTTAAAAGCCATTGAAGTACCAAGTTATATTCGTGTTGCCGAAAGCTACGAAAATTTAGCCTTGTGTGCTATTGAATTTGATGACTTTGAAAATGCAGAAAGCTACTTTCAACAGGCACTTAATCACAGCTCTCAGCGTACATCTACATTAATTAGCTTAGCCGCACTGTATTACGCAAAAAGTGACTTATACAAAGCCAGTGAACTTTTAAAACGCTATGAAAGTACGGGTCGAGTATCTTCTCGTGCATTAATGCTTAGCTATCTTGTAAAAAACCGAATGGGCAGAATTGAAGAAGCTGAAAAAATTTCAAACACTATTTTGCAAACTTACTCTACCAGCAACGAAGCCTATGCGTTAAAAGAGAAAAGAACACGTTTTAATGAGTTTGAAATACTGCGAGAAAAATACCGTAAAGCGCAGTTAAAAGAACTAAAAAATGACGCAAGCGGCGCGCACGTTAGTTCAAAACCAAAAATAAAAGTTATAAGAAAGAAGCGTTCCTCAGAGGACGGTTCAACAAGCTTGGTAACAAACAACGAGCAAAAAACAGATAAAAAGCTCGCAACAGCAAATAACCAAGATGTAAATCCTGTTATAGCAAGAGAAAAGCAAACTCAAACATTACAAAATAAGCTCAGTACGCAAGCCGACGAAGCAACCGTAATAACAAAACAAGTAACAACCCAAAAAGAAGAAACTACTGTAGTCGCGCCAAGTAATCCTACCGATACATCGGCTGTTATGCTTGCACTTACTACTGAGCACGACTCTGCAGATTCTATAGTAGCAGCGCCTGAAAAAGCACAGCCCGTTTTAGAACCTAAAAAAGAAGTTATAGCGACAAAACAACCGGCTAAAGCCGATGACGAGGTAACAATAATCTCGTTTGGCGCACCTAAAACAGGCCAGTTTAATTCGCAGCAAACTAGTAACTACAGTAATTCTGCACCTGCAGTTACAAATCAAAAAAACAGTAGCGACGTGGTATTCTACGAAGCGACTAAAAACACAACCGTTTTTGAAAACAGCAACTATCAAAATAATGCTGATATTGAATTTAAAAGCTACGAAGCAGTGCAAAAAACTGAGCTTCCAATGCTTAATCCTAAAGTATCGCCTTTACGCGTGCCATTTCATGTAATTGCTGTTGGCGAAAACCTATTTAGCATTTCGGTGCGATACAATGTTAAACTACAAAAACTCCTGCAATGGAATGGTTTAAAAGAGTCGGATCGGGTAATGAATGGAAGTAAAATATACCTAAACGATCCTAATATTTATTACGAAATTAAAGCTGGTGATTCCCTTTACGATATAGCTACCCAGCGGCATGTATTAATTGATGAATTAATGCGATGGAATAAATTAAGTCCTGATATAGCATTAAAACCAGGGCACAGACTTTTACTAGTGGATCCAGACTCATACACATTATGAATGAAGAAAATACGCAAACACAGAGCGAACAGCCAACTGTAGGCCAAATACTAAAAAATCATAGAGAGCAAGCAAACGTTAGCATCGCAACTATCGCTGCACCGTTAAAGCTGTCTGAACTTCAAATTAAACGCCTTGAAAATGATGAATTTGCGTTACTAGGCCCTATCACTTTTGTTAAAGGCTATATAAAAAATTATTGCCGTGAATTAAAAGTCGATAGCGCACCTATATTAGCAATGATGCCGGCCCCACCAGAGCCGACCAAGCCCGCTAATATGCAAAGCTTTTCGCGCCGAACAGAAAAAGAAGCAAGCGACAGCCGTTTAATGTTTTTTAGTTATTTAATTTTAGCAATTGTTATTGGCTCATCTGCTTTATGGTTTTGGCAAAACGCTACCCCCATTGAAGAGCAAACCAGTAAAATAAACGTTGCCAACTCAATAATGAGTGAACGACAAGCAGCTCAACCCAGTATTTTACAGCAACAAGCCGAAATTAACGACGAATCACTATTAGAATCAAAAGATACGCTTGAAACATCAACAAGCTCAGAAGCCGTTACAGAAACGGCTCCTATTACATCTAACAACGAAAGCCAAGAAGATGCTAGCAGTACAATTGTTATGAACTTTAACGGCGAAAGTTGGGTTGAAATTTACGATGGCGAAGGCGAAAAAATAGCATTCGGCGTTAAAAAAGCAGGCTACATTATGACCGTAAGCGGAACGCCTCCTTTTTCAGTTGTGCTTGGTAAGCATGACGCTGTAGACATTACTTTAAACGGCGAACCTGTAGATGTTTCTGCATTTCCTAAAAACCGTTTAGCCAAATTTACATTACCACTAGCAGAGTAGTCGCTATGTTTTCAGAATCCCCAATTAAACGCAGAAAATCCACCCGTATCAATGTAGGTAACGTCCCTATTGGTGACGGCGCCCCTATTGCTGTGCAATCAATGACCAACACCGACACCATGGATGTTGATGCAACCGTTGCACAAATTCAGGCAATACAAGATGCAGGTGCTGACATAGTGCGTGTATCAGTACCAACTATGGACGCAGCTGAAGCGTTTAAAAGTATAAAAGAGCAGGTGACTATTCCGCTAGTAGCCGATATTCACTTTGATTACCGTATAGCCTTAAAAGTGGCAAAATACGGCGTAGATTGTTTGCGCATAAACCCAGGTAATATAGGTAGTGAAGAGCGTATCAGAGCTGTGGTCGATTCTGCTCGCGAGCATAACATTCCTATTCGTATTGGTGTAAATGGCGGCTCACTTGAGCGCGACTTACAAGAAAAATACGGCGAGCCTACACCTGAAGCCTTATTAGAATCAGCAATGCGCCATGTAGATATATTACGCCGCCTTGATTTTGACCAATTTAAAATATCGGTAAAAGCATCAGACGTATTTTTAGCGGTAGGCGCCTATCGCTTGCTCGCTAAAGAAATAGACCAACCACTGCATTTAGGTATTACCGAAGCGGGCGGCATGCGCTCAGGCTCGGTTAAATCAGCCGTAGGTTTAGGTATGCTACTTGCCGAAGGTATTGGCGATACACTGCGAGTGTCGCTTGCAGCTGACCCTGTTCAAGAAATTAAAGTAGGTTTTGATATTTTAAAATCGCTGCGCATACGTTCGCGCGGTATTAACTTTATTGCCTGCCCTAGCTGCTCTCGTCAAGAGTTTGATGTAGTAAGCACCATGAACCAGCTAGAAGAGCGCCTTGAAGATATTATTGAGCCTGTATCGGTTTCGG
This sequence comes from Pseudoalteromonas sp. SR43-2, assembly GCF_014163885.1. Taxonomy (NCBI): domain Bacteria; kingdom Pseudomonadati; phylum Pseudomonadota; class Gammaproteobacteria; order Alteromonadales; family Pseudoalteromonadaceae; genus Pseudoalteromonas; species Pseudoalteromonas sp. SR43-2. The sequence goes on from NZ_JACJED010000014.1 coordinate 25,148, forward strand.
TAATTGGCTGTGTTGTAAACGGCCCGGGTGAAGCACTCGTGAGTGATATTGGCCTTGCCGGTGCAAACCGTCGCTCAGGTTTATACATTAATGGTGAGCGCCAAAAAGCGCGTATTGACAACAACAACATTGTTGACCAGCTCGAAGGCTACGTGCGCGACTTTATTGCTCAAAAAGAGCAGCAAACACCTATCGATATTAAAATAGTCGAATAAATACCGTATAAAGCGCCAAACCACGCTGTTTGGCGTTTACCTTTATGACCAAAACGCTATAATAACAGGTCAATTTTTAGCATTCTTGTTGTGTAAGCATTTTTTATTACACATAAACAGCATTTAGGATTTATCAGTGGCAAAACAAATTCAGGCAGTTCGCGGTATGAACGATTGTCTGCCGGGCGATACACAAGTTTGGCAGAAAGTAGAAAGCATTTTACGCGAGACAGTAGCATCGTTCGGTTATCAAGAAATTCGTTTTCCTATTGTAGAATCAACCGACTTATTTAAACGCTCTATTGGTGAAGTTACCGATATAGTAGAAAAAGAAATGTACACCTTTGCCGATCGCAATGGCGACTTATTAACACTTCGCCCAGAAGGCACCGCAGTATGCGTACGTGCTGGCAACCAAAATGGCTTACTATATAACCAAGAACAACGCCTTTGGTACATGGGTCCAATGTTTCGTCACGAACGACCGCAAAAAGGTCGTTACCGTCAGTTTCACCAATTTGGTTTAGAAACATTTGGTATTGCCACAGCCGACATAGACGCAGAAGTTATTTTATTAACAGCGCAACTATGGGAAGCCTTTGGCATTACTGACCACGTTCGTTTAGAGCTAAATTCTTTAGGGTCTAACGAAGCGCGTGCAGATTACCGTGATGCGTTAGTAGCCTACCTTGAGCAACATATTGACGTGCTTGATGAAGACTCAAAACGTCGTATGTATTCAAACCCATTACGCGTACTTGATAGCAAAAACCCAGACGTACAAGCAATTTTAACTGATGCGCCTAAACTATCTGAAAACTTAGACCCTGAATCAAAAGAACATTTTGAAAATTTATGTGAACGTTTAGACGCTGCTGGCGTCTCATATACGGTTAATGAAAAGTTAGTACGTGGTTTAGACTACTACAACCGCACCGTATTTGAATGGGTAACCGACAGCTTAGGCGCACAAGGCACTGTATGTGCTGGTGGTCGTTACGACGGCTTAGTTGAACAACTTGGCGGCAAAGCAACGCCAGCAGTTGGTTTTGCAATGGGTCTAGAGCGCTTAGTGTTATTACTACAAGCGCTTGAGTGTGTAGGTGACATTCGTCGTAATGCTGATGTATATTTAGCAGCAATGGGCGACAAAGCAAGCATTCAAGCTCCTGCAATTGCAGCGCAACTACGTAAAGACGTACCAGGTTTACGCGTTATGGTGCATGCGGGCGGCGGCAACTTTAAAAAACAATTAAAACGTGCTGATAAAAGCGATGCACTTGTTGCAGTGATTATTGGTGAAGATGAATTAGAAAAAGGCGTTGTGACCATCAAGTATTTGCGCGAGCGTAAAGAACAAGTCACATTAGAATTAGAACAAGCTAAAGCGCTATTAGCTGAGCTTATTAACGGCTAAGCGAACATTAGAGGTAAGAATGGATATTTATTCAACAGAAGAACAACAAGCAGAAGCCATTAAACGCTTTTTCCGTGAAAACGGCATTTCACTTGCACTAGGCATACTTGTTGGCCTTGGTGGCTTATATGGCTGGAAAGCATATAACCAAAATCAAATTACTACCGCTGAAAAAGCATCAGATTCATATACAGCGCTTGTTGAAAGTGATGATGTATTATCTTCAGCTGATGCGTTTATTAGCGAAAATAAAGATACAAACTACGCAACACTTGCTGCATTTGTTGCTGCAAAAGACGCTGTAGAGGCAAAAAAATTAGACGTAGCAAGCGAAAAGTTAAGCTGGATAGTGTCTAATACTGAAAATACAGAATTAAAAGCAATTGCGATTACACGTTTAGCGCGAATTCAAATTGCACAAACTAACTATGACGATGCATTAACTACATTAAATGCACCATTACCTGAAGCATTCAACGCAAACGTTGCCGAGCTTAAAGGCGACATTTACACACAGCAAGGTAACAAAGATCAAGCACGTACTGCATACCAAGCAGCAATAGATGCGGGTGGATTAACAAGTAACCCACTATTACAAATTAAGTTAGATGACCTAGCAGTAACTAGCCCAGCGGCATAAGGTTTTAGGCATGAAAAAATTTACAACAGCAGCCCTTGCCCTATGTATGGCAACACTGATGGGTTGTTCATCAAGTGATGATGAAGATGAACTAGTACTTCCTGAAATTGTAAACCAATTTGAAACTGACGTTGTTTGGCAAGAATCTGTAGGTGATGGCGTAGAGCATTACTTTTCTCGTTTAACACCAGCTGTTTACAAAGATACTGTATATGTTGCTAGCCGCGAAGGCCAAGTAGAAGCGCTTTCGCTTACTAACGGCGATACCAAGTGGGAAACCGATGTACGCCAAGATTTATCGTTTTGGCCATGGGCTGACAACGGTAATGCAAAATTATCAGGTGGTATTTTGCAAGCCTATGGTAAAATTTATATAGGTTCTGAACACGGCTTTATTATTGCCCTAGATCGCGAAACCGGTGAAGAAGTTTGGCGTAAGAATGTACCAGGCGAATCACTGTCTAAACCGACAGCAGGCGATGGCTTAATATTTGTAAATTTAGGCTCTGGTAAATTGTTAGCCCTTCACCCAGATACGGGCGAAGAACGTTGGAGTTTTGAACAAGAAGTTCCACCACTAACATTACGCGGACAAAGCTCGCCAACTGTTGCTAACGGTGGTGTATTAGTAGGCCTTGAAACAGGCAAGCTAAGCGTTTTAATTTCAGACAGTGGTTACTCAGCATGGAGCGCAGAAATTGCGGTTGCTAAAGGCGCATCAGAATTTGAACGCCTAGTTGACGTAGACACTCAACCACTTATTAGCGGTCCATACGCTTACGCTATAGCTTACAACGGCAACTTAGCTGCTGTAGATATTCGCTCTGGCAACGTAGTGTGGAAACGTGAGTACAGCAGCTACCGCGAAATTGCGATGGATGCACAAACAATTTATTTAGTAGATAGCGATGGTGTTATTTACGCATTAGATAAAAATTCAGGTATTGAACGTTGGAGCCAACCCGCTCTACGTGGTTGGTACCTAACAGGCCCTGCAGTTGCAGGTAGCCACTTAGCTTTAGGCGACCAAGAAGGTAACCTACATTGGCTAAATAAAGAAACTGGCGAGCTAGTATCTCGAGAAGACTTTGACAGCTCAGGCTTTTTTGTTGAGCCAGTTGTTGCCGACGATAAGCTAATTTTATACACCCGTGATGGTGAAGTTAGTATGGTAAAAATACCAAACTAACTGACTGCTATTAGTATAACCTGCTAATAGTTAATTGTTTTTTGTAAGGCTTCGCACTGCGAAGCCTTTTGTTGTTTTTTAAAGAGGTAGTTTATGCTTCCCGTGATCGCTCTAGTTGGGCGACCCAATGTGGGCAAGTCCACATTATTTAACCGTTTAACACGTACTCGTGATGCACTCGTAGCCGATTTTCCAGGTTTAACACGAGATAGAAAATATGGCCAAGCTAGTTACGATGGCTATGAATTTATCGTGGTAGACACGGGCGGTATTGATGGCTCAGAAGAAGGCATCGAAATCGAAATGGCAGATCAATCTCTGCTAGCCATTGAAGAAGCCGACATTGTTCTGTTTTTAGTAGATGCTCGTGTAGGTATGACCGTAGCTGACCAAGCCATTGCTAATCACTTGCGTAAACAAGAGAAAAAGTGCTTTGTTGTTGCCAATAAAACCGATGGCATTGATGCAGATTCAAACTGTGCTGAATTTTACCAATTATCATTAGGTGAAATACATCACATTGCAGCTGCACACGGCCGTGGTATTACCCTATTACTTGAACAAACACTTCAGCCGCTTATTGCTGAACTAGCTGCTCAAGATGAAGAAGTAACAGGTGATGACGAAGAATTAATCGATCTTTACGAAGAAGGCGAAGGTGATGATACTGATCATCAAGCGTTTGCAGATAAACCTGTAAAGCTTGCTATTATTGGTCGCCCTAACGTTGGTAAGTCAACACTTACAAACCGTATATTGGGTGAAGATCGTGTAATTGTATATGATATGCCAGGTACAACGCGCGATTCTATTTATATTCCAATGACGCGTAACGACAAAGAGTATGTGTTAATTGACACAGCCGGTGTTCGTAAGCGTAAAAAAGTAAGTGACGTAGTTGAAAAGTTCTCAGTAATTAAAACACTACAAGCAATCGAAGATTGTAACGTGGTTTTACTTGTTGTGGATGCGCGCGATGGTATTTCTGATCAAGACTTAAGCTTATTAGGTTTTGCGCTTAACTCAGGTCGTTCGCTGGTTATTGCCGTTAATAAATGGGATGGCCTTGACGACTACGTTAAAGATCGTATTAAAACAGAGCTTGATCGCCGTTTAGGCTTTATTGACTTTGCACGCTTACACTTTATATCTGCACTTCACGGTACAGGTGTTGGTCATTTGTTTGAATCGGTTGATGAGGCGTACGAGTCAGCAACTAAGCGTATTAGCACCGCAATGCTTCGCCGTATTATGGACATGGCTCAAGCCGATCACCAGCCGCCACTTGTTCGTGGTCGTCGTGTTAAGCTTAAATATGCGCATGCCGGTGGTTATAACCCGCCACGTATTGTAATTCATGGTAACCAAGTTCACGATTTACCAGATAGCTACAAACGCTACCTGATGAACTACTACCGTAAAGCACTGAAAATTATGGGCACCCCAATCAAAATTGAATTTAGAGAAGGTGATAACCCATTTGCAGGGCGTACTAACAAAGTAACGCTTTCGCAAAAACGTAAAATACGTGCGTTTGCAAAAGAAAACCGTAATAAATAAACTGCATAAGCGTTAATTTATTACAAAAAAACGGCGTACTTTTTAGTACGCCGTTTTTTATTACTGAAAATTAAGTAATGCTAATTGCACCAGCCGTTCAACTGTGGTGTCTTGAACATTTTTAGGCGCTTTGGGGTAATACTTTGATTTTGGCGGCTTAATAGTTATAAACCCATGATTGGTTGCCATTTCGTGGGCTAACAGCTTTCGCTCTCGGGGGGTTAAATGGTTTTCGTGTATTTTTGCCAGCTCGCCGCTATCAAGCCATATGCCTGCACAACCTGGGCATTCGTCTATTTCAACCACTTTGAGCGGCGAAAAATACCGGCGCATCATCACAATACTTGGGCATTTAGGGCAATTTACTCGCGATGAGACTTCGCCCTCACCTTCGGTATAATTACTCAAATACTTAAGTAAAACCTGACCATGCTTTAGCTCTGGCGAGCTAAACTTAAAAATTTGGCTGTTATCAAAAAATACGCCGCCTTGCGCTGACGTAAAAACAGTAATCCCGCCAACAAGTAAAGGTTCAAGAGAGGTATTTGTACGTGGGCATAACATTCTAAAAATCCTTTTTATTTTAATACTTAACTTACACTACTTTACTCAAGTGCTTTATGAATAAGCCCAACAAGCGGGCCGGGCAATGTAATATTACCTGCAAGTACAAACTCATGCGCGTCATCTGACATTTTTTGCCATGTACGGCGAATAATACCAATCCATTTTTCTTCATTGTAATCTGGTTTTGCATTGGCAAATCCAAGCATATAATGCTCAATAAATACAAGGCTTGCTACATCTTCTACTAATTGGCTGTCTGGGTTACGTTTAATATTTTTTTTAGCGACCGCATCGTACACTCGGTTTTGCTCAGCTTCACCGTAACCAGCTTGCTTCATGAGCGCAACCACGCTGCTAGCATGAAATATATAAAGTGCACTGCGCCACTGATGATAGCCCTGTTTGTTCATTTCAAAATCACTACGTGGCGACTTCCAACGCTGAATATGCTGTGCACGCACTGCAATTTGCATGAGTTCATCGGCATCTGGTTTAAAACGAGTTAACATTTCGCTCATGCGCAAGGCGTATAAACTTTCTTTAGGAAAGCTTTGTCCATTGTGCTGCTCAGTATTAGGGTCTTGGTTGTTTGCTTCATCAATTAAGGTAATTACTTTATTAAACATGACGATCATTTTTTATAATAAGTTTTAATCATTCTAAACGCTGATAAAACAATAAACTAGTACGCCAATCAGTTACGCAGTGAAATTTGTTCAATCAAAAAGTAAAACCAAGAGTTACAAGTTATAAAAGTAAGCGCATTGATTAAGTTAACTTGGTACTATATTGAGCACAAATTAAAATAAAAAAGCGCGATAAATAATAACTAACTCGCCAATAACGGATGACTATGTTTAAAAAAAGTATTCTAGCTATATGCTTAGCGGTTGCATCGCTACCAAGCTTAGCCGACACTAACACTGATTTAAAAACCATTATTGATAACCACTGGCAAAACGCCAAAGCTGAAAAAATATTTTTTCGTACCGACCCAGACGGCTGGAAGCCAAACGGTACATTGCCAAATTGGAGCGAGCAAGCCATTGCAAAGCGCCAAGCTTATAACAACAGCGTGCTAAAAAGCTTAGCCAGCATTGACCCAAAAACGCTCAACAACGAGCAGCTAATGAACTACCGCTTATTTAAATATGAGCGAGAAACCGAGCAGCAAAGCTACCTTTATCAAGATAAGTATTTTCCGGTTAATTTTTTAAGTGGCTGGCATACTTATTTTGCCGAAGCACCGGCTAACATGGCATTTTTAACACCCGACGATTACAACGCATTTTTAATCAGCCTTGCCGACTACCCTCGATTTAATCAGCAAAATATTGATTTAATGAAAGAAGGTATAAAAACAGGCTTTACTCATTACTGCAAAACCTTTGAAAATTACAGCCAAAGCATTAGCGCGCATATTGTTAAGCAACCTGAAAACAGTGCCCTTTACGAGCCCTTTACACGTATACCAAACACGTTTACAGCAGAGCAAAAAGCCACATACCAAAATAAAGCAAAGGCCTTAATCAGCTCAAAAGTAGTCCCTGCTTATCAGCACTTTTACGACTTTTTTGAAAACGATTACATGCCTAACTGTAGAGCACAGCCGGGTATTGCAAGCGTTAAAGGCGGGCTTGAGTATTACAAATACACAGTTAATTACTACACCACAACCAATGCCACACCAAAGCAAATACACGAACTAGGCCTTAAAGAAGTTGCGCGTATTAAAGCGCAAATGCAAAACATTATTGATGAAGTAGGTTTTGATGGCACATACAGCGATTTTTTAGAATTTTTAGCGACCGATGAGCAATTTTACGCAACAGACGCGCAAGACCTGCTAGAAAAAACCGCTTTTATAACGCAAAAAATGTATGGCAAATTACCAACCTACTTTAATCATTTGCCGCGTAATACCTTTACTATTAAAGGCTCAGCGAGTCGCGGCGCGTTTTATATGCCACCTGCTGATAACCGCTCCCCTGGCACTTATTTTTTAGCCTCAACACCTAAACTACAGCCTTTATATAATTTAGAAGCACTTAGCTTACATGAGGCAATACCAGGGCATCATTTACAAAACGCTATTGCTATGGAGTTAAATGTACCCGAATTTAGACGCACACTTAGCCACTCTGCATTTGGCGAAGGTTGGGCACTATACACAGAGCGCTTAGGTAAAGAAGCCGGCTTTTATCAAAGCCCGTACAGCGACTTTGGTCGTTTAGGCTACGAAATGTGGCGTGCAGTAAGACTTGTTGTTGATACCGGTATTCATGCCTTTGGTTGGAGCCGCCAAAAAGCTATTGACTACTTGGCAGATCACACTGCTTTGCCACGAAGTGCGGTGGAGGATCAAATAGATCGTTATATATCATGGCCAGGCCAAGCGCTTTCGTACAAAATGGGCGAAATAAAAATACGCGAACTGCGAGCAAAAGCCGAAAAAGAACTAGGCGCTAAATTTGATATTCGCAGCTTTCACGACACCGTAATCGGCCAAGGCTCGCTGCCTATGGAAGTATTAGAAGACGTAATAAACGATTGGATAGCAAAACAAAAATCGGCTATTTAACATTTAAGGAGGCGGTATTATTTGCCGCCTCTTTTTAAAACCCTCTTAAACACCTCAAAACTAATCCCTACCCGCTTTTGCTTCGTAAAGCTAATGATTACAAAAACCTGAGCAAACCTATGAGCAAACGCATTTTATATTGGCTACAAAACGATTTACGAATAGACGACAACCCTATTTTAAGCGAACTTGCTACTGAGCAATGCGCGCTCGATATTGTATTTGTTATAAACCCGCACTGGTTTAAAAATAATAACTATCAACAAAAGCCGTATGGCGTGCATAAACAGCAGTTTTTAATGCAAAGCTTGTATGAACTCCAACAAGCACTTATTGAGCGTGGGCAAACACTGCATGTACTTGAAGGCGAACCTGTATCGCTTTTGAAAGCGCGTATTAATGAGCAAAATATTGATGAAGTTGTATACAGCGAGCAATTTGGCCTGTACGAGCAACGCCAAATAAACTTACTCAAAGCACATTGCCCTAATACTAAATTTACAGGAGCGCAGCAAGACACGCTCTTTAAACAAAGTGACCTACCGTTTGATTTAAGCGAATTACCTAAACACTTTACCCCGTTTCGTAAAGAGGTAGAGGCCGCCACTAGCCCCATTTCACTTTCAACATTACCAAACGGTTTGCTCCCTCAGCCAATAACCTTGTGCGCTAAAAAACCTTTAGAGCGTATAGCAAATAATGGTGTAATGCATGGCGGGTTTAAAAGTGCGCAAACACACTTAAAGCAATACTTTTCAGGTTTACTACCAAGTACTTATAAAATAACTCGAAACGAGCTTGATGGCTTTAATAACACCACAAAATTTAGTACCTGGCTTGCTTTTGGCTGTGTAAGTGCGCGGCAAGTTTATAAAGCAGTTGAGGCGTACGAACATAACCAAATAACAAACGAGTCTACTTACTGGATTAAATTTGAATTGCTATGGCGAGAATATTTTAAATGGCATGCACTTAAGGCAGGTAAAAGCCTGTTTAATTTTAAAGGCCAAAAGCAAACAAAACCCCTTACTACATTTATGCCAAACCGCTTTGCTGCATGGTGTAATGGCTCAACACCCTACCCATTAGTCAATGCCATTATGAACGAGCTAAACGCTACGGGTTATATATCAAATAGAGCAAGGCAAATTGCAGCAAGCTGCTTAGTGAACGAGCTTGGCCTTGATTGGCGCTATGGGGCAGCTTATTTTGAACAACAATTGATTGATTACGATGTAGCCGCTAATTGGGGTAATTGGCAATATATAGTAGGTGTAGGCGTTGATCCGCGTGGTGGTAGGCACTTCAATATTGAAAAACAAACGTTACAGTTTGACCCGCACGCTGTTTACACTAATAAATGGCAAGGCAATGAAAATACCAGCACGCAGCTGGATACCTTAAACGAAGTTGATTGGCCAATTTAAGCCGCCAATCAACTTTTACCAAGTAACGTTTAAAACAGCTCAGCAATGCCTATATTAATAGCGTAACCACCCAATGTTAAAAACAAAAATAAACACAGCGCCAGTAACAGCGGTTTAATACCCGCTTGGCGAATTGCCCCTACATGTGTGCGTAAGCCTAAAGCCACCATCGCAATGGTGAGTAATATATTATCAAACCAAACAACTGCGCTTGTAGCCACTTGAGGAATAACTGATAGCGAATGTACACCACTTGCCACAATAAATAACACCGCAAACCAAGGGATCGTAATACCTGCTTTTTGCTCGCCGCCAGGCGCGTTTATATTTGCATGCTTTTTACTTTGCCAAAACGATAAGCCCACTAAAAATGGCGCAAGCATCATCACCCTTAGCATTTTTTCTATAACGGCGGTATCTGCAGCATTGGCGCTTACAGCTGTGCCCGCTGCAACCACTTGCGCTACTTCATGAATAGTTGAGCCTACAAAAATACCGTAAGCGTGTTCACTCAGTCCCATGTAATCAAACATGATTGGGTAGGCAAACATGCTTAACGTGCCAAACACCACCACCGTTGCTACAGCTACCGATACTTTATGCGCCTGCGCCTTTATTACAGGCTCGGTTGCCATTACAGCTGCTGCGCCACAAATAGAGCTACCTGCGCCAATTAATATGGTTGTTTGTTCATCAAGCTTAAATACGCGCTTACCTAGCTGCACTGCCAAAATAAATGTGCCTAACAGCATTACAACATCGATTAATAAGCCTTCCCAGCCTACACCCGCTACTTGCGCAAAGGTAATTCTAAACCCAAACAACACAACCCCCGCTTTAAGCAATATACTTTTAGCGTAATCAACACCTATATCGGTTTGCGTAGCAATACGCGAAAACACACTGTTACCCACAATAATGCCAAGCACTATACCAATAGTTAAAGAGCTAAATTGCGCACTTTGCATTATGGGTAACTTACTTAATGCAACAGATGCTCCCGCCAAAACAACCACCAGCAGCATACCTAACCACCAGCGCGTATCGCCGTATTGCTTAGTATTAATACCCAAATTTTTAATAGCGCTAAGCATAATATTCTCTCAATTGAACAACGTTAAACTGTTGACTTCATTTTAAGAAAGCGCAAAATATAACTCCAATACATTAAAATCATGATTCGATAACTTAAAGTTATGTAATTTGAGAGACACAATGAACTTGCATGCACTTCGGGTGTTTTATACGGTAGCAAAGCTTGGTAGTTTTTCAGGCGCAGCCGAGGCGCTTTTTATAAGCCAACCCGCTGTATCTAAAGCGCTAAAAGAGCTTGAGCACCAATTAAATATTCAACTTATAGAGCGTGCATCTAAAGGCAAAAAACTTACCTTAAGCGAGGGCGGCCAAGCCTTGTATGATCATGCACGTAGCATTTTTGCCATTGAAAAAGCCGCCATTGAAGATATTAAATCACGCACAGGGCTTAAGCGCGGCACACTCGTTATAGGCACCAGTACAACCATTGCCAGTTATTGGCTACCGCCCTATTTAGCTAATTTTTGCGCGCAGTATCCGCATATAAAAGTAGAAGTACAAGTTGCCAATACCGCGCAAATTGAGCACGCATTGCTAGAATGCACTATAGATTTAGCACTGGTTGAGGGCACCCCCACCGAGCCGCATATCATAAGTAAGCACTGGCAAAACGATTTAATGAGTGTTGTTATACCTAGTAACTTTAAGCCCACTAAAAACTTAAAAGCATGGTTAAACAATCAATTTTGGTTATTACGCGAGCCAGGCTCTGGCACTTTAGAGGTGTCGGTTAAGTTATTAGCAGAGCATGGCGTACAAGCAGAGCAAAGTATGCAATTAGGCAGCAACGAAGCCATAGCAAGGGCCGTCGCTCAAGGTATGGGGGTCGCTTTATTGCCAAATGTAGTTACTGAGGATTTAGTGCAACTAGGCAAATTAACACGCCTGAGCCAAAAAAATAACGAGCAACTCTCTCGGCCACTTTATCAATTGCATTATAAAGACAGACCGTCTTCACATGCTGCGCAAGCATTCGAAAAAAGCCTGTTTAGTGAATAATGTTTGATCTGAGCTGTAAGCCGAGTAAGAAAACGGTTGTGTAACATTAATCGCTTATTGTGGTGTTACCTTAATTTATTATATATAAGCCAACTAGTTGAACCCATTGAAAGTACTAATAAATGAAGAACCAATGTTTCACGATTAAATTCACTAAATAGACTGAGTAAAAAAACTGGAAGTATGCTTAAGATTAAAACTACAGGTAATTTAAATAAATTTAACTTTTGGAGTAATAAGCTAATAGGTAATCCGTAAATGAACATTAAAGGATAAAAATAAAATAAACTTCCCACCCCTATTGATACACCAAAACCAACACCTGAAATTAATGAACTCACAGAAGTATAGTTTTCGATACCCGCATAAAAATAACAAAAACCAAGTACTGGTAATGCAATTAAAGGACTAAGAATCGCAGCAATCAAATTTTTACGTAGCTCCTTAGACATATTAAGACATACCACAACGAGCTTGTAGATTAATTCGTTTTTTATTTGTTTTAATTGATATACAAACCATAGCTGAATTCCTATTTTGGCTCAGCCAAAGGGGTAAAACTTGGCCTTACACATTAAAGTACCAGGAGACTAGTTATATGAGTCCAGCAGCTACCTCATAAACCTATTAGTTAAATCGGTAAACCAAATACAAGCAAGCTGAACTTACAAACCCTGAGTTAAGTCTTGCGCTAACGTACCCGTTGGCTTTTCAATTACGCGTACCAACTCTTTGCCATTTTGTTTAACAATAAACGTTGGTGTGTATTGTAAGTCGTGAGCCTGTGCAATGCCTGCATCGTCTTGCTTGTTGTAACCTACGGCCACATAGTCAATGCTTGCAAGTTGTACTTTCGATGCATCAATTAACTTAATGAGTTTTGGCACTTCGCGCTCACTGTCGTGGCACCACGTTCCAAATAATACAATAAGCTCTTTGCCTTCTAGCTTTTGCATTAGGGCTATATCTTGTGTTGTTGGTGTATACGCTTTGTATTGCTCGTTAAACTTGTCGTAGTCGCTTAGCAGTGCTTGCGTACTTATCTCGCCCGAAAATGGCGCTGTAGCATAGCTTACAAGCGGCATGCTTAAAGCGCACAGTAAAATTAATTGTTTAAACATAAGGTTGCTCTTAATTTAGGTATTAATTTAGGTATTAAACGACTATACCCAATATTGAGTGTGGAGTGAACAACTCAAAACCGTTACTTTTTATCCATAAAAAAGTTAACTTGCGATAAGTTAGTTAAATATTCTCGCCTTACGTCTTTATTCTCAGCTAGCTTGTCTAAATCACCAATTAAGGTAGCAAGCTTAGTATACGAGTGGCGGTTCGTTTCTATAAAATCGTCTTGCTTGTCATCACTCTCATCGCGCTCTTTTTTATTCATGTTGTAGCTGTTTTCGTTTTCTTCAAGCCAAATATCGTCAATTAAGCGAATGTCGCTTTTACTAACTGTTTGCTCTTGCATCGCCATTTGCAGCTCGTATTGATTGGTTTGCGGATTAAACTCAAACATTTTTGTATCAACATCAACCGCGTGAGACTGATCAAGCCCCACAAGTTCTTTATTCTTAACTGCGGTGTTTACGTTATAACTCTCTTCTTTGTCGTAGTAGTCGGGGCGACTGTATTGATAATCAAAGTGACTACTTACGTTTTTACTTTGTGTTACACCGCTAAGATCCCCTAATTGGCTTTGTTCAGTTACTTGGCTTAGCTCAATAGTACTTTTAGGCTGATAGTCGCCGTTATCCAGCGCATATGAAAAAGTGGCATCAAAATCAGCGAGCTTAGAAATACCCGCCCCTAAAGTATTGGGTGCTTTATTACCGAGTCCTTGGTAACGGGGATCGTCTGTAATCATGTTATCAACCAAATCAGCAACCATAGCGCGTCCGTCATTAAAGTGCTTATCTGCAAGCGACTCAATATTGCTATAACGCTCTGCCGCTGACGACATACTTGCAAAAGCGCCTTTAAACAATGCAAAACCTTGCTGCATTGCCTCATCGCCTTTGCGCCCAAATGCCGACTCTTTATCGTCCTGGGTACTGTTTACTCGGCTATCTTCTAGGCTTTGATCTAGCGACGCTAAATACTGCTGCATTTGCTGCGTGTCTTTAGCGCCAATGGTTGACATATCGAGTGCAAAATCAATGTCGTTTTGCCCACCTAAGGCTTTAAACACAAGTGCTTGCTGGTTTGATGCTTCATCAATGGAGTAACTTAAATCAAGTGTGTTCTCTCCTGTATCAAGCGCATCATTTTGCGTTGTTGAAAACGACACATTAAAACCGGCTAACTGTTCACTATTAAAGCCCGCTAAAAAATCTAAGCTCATGTCTGTTTGGTTTGGCACTATAATAGGGTTAAATGAGTTCTCACTCACTTTAAAAAACTCATCGGCCATTTCGCCAACACCCGCCATAACCTGCGTTAAAGCGCCATGTTCAGCCTCAGATAAATTGCCATTAACTTCGTAACTTATGCCAAAGCCATCTATCGCTTCACCGGTTTCTTCGTCATAACCTTGTGATGAGTTAAAGGTAATGTTTATAACATCACCCTCTTTAGTTTTTACCGAGAGCTCAAACAGGTAGTTATCGTCATCCTCGTATTTTGCGCGATTAAGGCTTTCCATGTATGGATTAAGTGAACGCTCAACACGTTGCTGGCTTGAGGCTAAAAACGTTTTTTGCTCATGCCCAAGCTGACCTAAACTCGATAAAATATCGCTGGTATTAGCATAAGCACCCTGAATATTTTTAACCGACGTATTTAATCGCTCAATTAATTGGGTGCTATTTTCGTTTTTTAATAACCCCTCATGCTGAGAGCTTATTACGGTGCGCAGGGCGAGTTCTTCATCGGAGAGTTTATAGTTAAGCGTGCTCGGCGTGCTTGAAATTGTAAATAACGAGGTAAGTTGCTGCTTTAAAACGTCCTCTACTTTTTGATTACTGGCTAGTGCTTCGTCAATAGTTTCGTTATTTAGCTGGCTTAATAATTCATCGGATATTTTGGGGGCGTTAGTTTGTAAATCATTAATAGCTTGAAGGTCGCTACCGGTTAGTAGCGAAGGACTCACAGAGGTTTGATTAGCGTTATTAACTGATTGGGCAAGTAAAGTGCTTAAATTAGACTGGCTGCCAAGTGCATTATTAACCATGATTATCCTTAATCGCTAAACCCTGTTAAGTAATTTATCGGTCACAGCATTAAAAGCTTTAGCTTAAGGAGATGTTTTTTACCTATTATTTATACAAACAACCCATTAATAAATTAAATAAGCATAAATCTAAATCGAATAAGCGTAGGTCGGATAAGCGCAGCGCCATGCGACAATTCACTATTCTATTCGCTTAACACTTCCATCTGTTTCTTTAATTCTTTTTACTAAAAAGTCGACCGCCGCTTTTACCTTTGGTACTAAATAGCGCTGCTTTTGATACAACAAATAAACCGCCATAGTCGCATTTTGGCTTATAGCTAATTCATGCTCAAACTTAAGCTCTTGCAACTGGCCAGACTCAAGGTATGAGTCGAGCGCCCATCGAGTTGACATTAAAATGCCCTCGCCATTACACGCTTTTTTAGCCAGCCACGATCCGTTATTTGAAATAGCGACCGCAGGCCCAGAAACGTCGTGCCATTGATCATCTACTTTACATAACCAAGGCGTTGGCCCCGCTGGCGTTTTAAAATAAAGGCCACTGTGGCCCTTTAATTCCATAACATTAGTGGGCATACCGTATTTTTGTAAATAGCAGGGTGACGCAACAGGAATAAAGCCGTTATCCATTAGTTTTATTGCTAGCACGCGTTCATTTGGCGCATACCCTCCACGAATGGCTATATCAACGTCGTCACGCCCGAGTGTCGACAGCTCATCACTTAAGCTAACATCTAATATAATTTCGGGGTATAGCGCGCTAAATTCATCTAGCAGTGGCAGTAATATTTTGTCACCAAAACTTACCATTGAGCTTATACATAATCGCCCCATTGGTGTTGTTTGATAACTGCGTACAGTTTCGTGGCTTTGCTCTAGCTGATTTAATATTTGCTGAACATCGTTATAGTAAATTTGCCCAACTTCGGTCAATTTAACTATGCGGGTCGAGCGCTTTAAAAGCGTCGCACCTAGGCTTTTTTCTAAATCAGCAACTCGCCGTGACAACGACGAAGGCGGCACACCAAACCCTTTTGCAGCTTTAGTAAAACTGCCTGTTTCGACTACTTTTATAAAATATCGTATGGCTTTTAGTTGATCCAAGTTGCCTCTCCATTAAATAAAATGCTTTATTGTCTTAAAGACAAAAGTGATTCGCATTTTCCCCTATATATAAGCAAATTAAAACAAGTAATAATGATCTTAACTTATATACACGCTTTAATTTATTTAACGCCAATAGTTAAAGCTTAAAACCAAAGGCTACATTATGATCACTTTGCACGGCTTCGCAGCTAGTAACTATTACAACTTGGTTAAGCATGTACTTTTACACAAAGAGCTGCCATTTAATGAGCACCTTATATACAACAACGACGAGCAGTTTTTAGCTATAAACCCTATGGGAAAAGTACCGGCTATTACCACCGCTGATGGGCTAAATATTGCAGAATCGAGCGTTATTTGCGACTACCTTGAAGAAACCTACCCAAGCAACACGCTATACCCTGAAGATTCAGCCGAGCGTGCTTTTGTTCGCCAAATTATGAAAATAAGTGAGCTTTACTTTGAGTTGCCAAGCAGACGCTTAATCCCGTATGTATTTACAGGCTCCCCTGCACCTGAACACGTAAAAGACGACATTCGCAAGCTATTAACGCGCGGTGTAAACGCCCTTTGTGAATTAACGCATTTTTCGCCGTGGATAGCAGGCGAACAATTTAGCATGGCAGATATTTACGTTTACTACGTAAATACAGTGGTTAACGCATTCACGCCAAAAGAGCTTAATTGGGATGTATTGGCCGAAATCCCAGGTATGAAAGAATGGCAAGTAAAAATGAGCCAATCGACTATTGCACAGCAAATAGAGGCAGATCGCCAAGCAAATATGCCTGAGTTTATGCAAAAGGTAACAGCACAAATACAGGCAGCTCAAAGCAAGTAATTACGCTATACGCTACCCATTCTCAATTTATAGGAACAGTATTATGACAGATAAAAATATCCAACTTACTTCAACTATCAGCGAAGACAATAAACTCACACTTGCCTTAAAAAACATCGAGATGCCAGAGCCAAATGCCGATGAAGTGGTTATTCGTATTGAAGCTGCACCATTAAATCCATCAGACTTAGGCGTTTTATTCAGCGCAGCTGATATGTCTACTGCAAAGCAATCAGGTACTGATGAAAACCCAGTAATTACTGCTGATGTTCCAGCTCAATTTATGCCATCACTTAAAACACGTGTTGGTAAAGCAACACCTGTAGGTAATGAAGGTGCTGGCACCGTAGTAGCAGCTGGCTCATCACCAGCCGCACAAGCATTAATGGGTAAAACCGTTGCAGTAATTGGCGGCGGTACGTATCGTCAATTTATATGTGCCAATGTACAAAGTTGCTTAGAGCTAAAAGAAGGGACTACCGCTAAAGAAGGTGCATCATCTTTTGTTAACCCACTTACCGCACTAGCAATGGTAGAAACCATGCGCGCTGAAGGTCATAAAGCTATTATTCACGCGGCTGCAGCTTCTAACCTTGGCCAAATGCTAAACCGTATTTGTATTGCCGATGGCGTTGATTTAATAAATATTGTTCGTAAACCAGAACAAGAAAAATTACTGCGCGATATGGGTGCAAAATATATTGTTAACTCAAGCAGCGACACTTTTCTTGCTGACCTAACAGCTGCAATAATCGAAACCGGTGCAACTATAGCGTTTGACCCAATCGGTGGCGGCCAACTAACAAGTGACATTCTTAACTGTATGGAAGTTGCAGCTGCGCGCGATATGAAAGAGCACACAATTTATGGCTCTGATACATTTAAACAAGTGTACATTTATGGCGCACTAGACCGCGGCCCTATTACATTAAACCGTAACTTTGGTTTTGCATGGGCTGTAAACGGGTTCTTGTTATTTAATGCCTTAGGTAAATTAGGCACAGATACAGTAATGAAAATGCGCAAACGCGTTGCTGATGAAATCACCACTACATTTGCGAGCAACTACACGCACGAAGTGTCATTAGCTGAGGTGTTACATTTACAGTCAATCGCGGCTTATTCTAAACAAGCCACCGGGGAGAAGTACTTAATTAAACCTCAAGCTTAATTAAATATTCTTCGTTAAAATTAAAAAGCAGATACTAATTAGGTATCTGCTTTTTTATGTTTAGCACAAGGGCTTTTTATATTGCCTTTCCCCTGCACTGCTTTTATTAAAGGTATACATGCTAAAGAAAGTATTAGTGCAATGAAAAAGCCAATCATAGTGTTGCCAAACCAGATCCTAAAAACATTATTTAATAAAGCTAAAATAAGAGCAGATATAAGCCACGGATTTACGTTTTTCATTTTTAATTCCTTTTATGTTTTGAACAACTATTTTCATCAAACTTATTTAAATACTACAATTTTATTAACGACTATTTCCCTGTGACGTGTGACCTATTTGATTAATTCTACAGCTGTATGTTTGCTATTTTAATGGTCACCTAAGCGCAAGCTCAGAGCCAGGCTCAGGAATTACAGGCCGCTATAGCTTACTTAAGCTCAAGCAAGAAAAACAAGACGCAAAAACCTACGCCCTCGGCGTTAACTACATCGTAAACAAAAACTTAAAATTTATGGCCGACTACATTAAAGCCAATTACTTTGAGGCGGGCGGCACTATCACATCGGGTAATGCTATCTCATTAAGGCTGCAGTATTCATTTTAATGCGCTTTGCGTGTTTAGTCGGTTAGCCTAAAACTATAAAGCCCCTGTATTAAACGTTACGTTTAATACAGGGGCTTTATAGTTACCTAGTAAATAACATTTAAGTTAGTTTATAAATACTAATTACCAGCATCAGCAAATTGTATTGGGTAATCCATATCGCCGCTGCGGTTAATACTATTACACAGGTTTTTATTAAAATTGGCCAGTGATGGGTCGATGGTGTGCTCATTAACTACAATACCGTCACTTCGCCTTTTAACCTCAATAGATCCGATTGTTTTAATCGCTGATAAATTATCGCCTACGTTTTTAAATATAAAATACTCAATGTGTTCAGCAATAGATTCCGCGTTTTCGATATCTCCCTTAACGGCAGGCACTTGGTAGTTAACACTATTACACGTTAAATCATAAACCCTTACTAATTCTAGCTCGTCAGCTCCTTGCATATCAGCAATAACTTTAATAGTTGGCTGCGTTGTTGTTTCAAGCAAGTATTGTGTTTCACTCATTTCGCTTAAAGAAAAAGTATCAGCACTTTCAGCTATAGAACAGCCTGATAATAAAGTAAAAACTAAAAACACTGATTTATTGAAAAACATCTTTGAATACCTTATTTCTAACTAATTCAGCTAATATTTTATGACGACTGTCGTAACTATTAGTATATTTGTTAACCTTTTTTGTAATCGAATCCGTAACATTCTTTGATGAGCCTTTATCAGCTAATTTATACAATTCATTGATTCGCCAAAATGCTAATGCAGATCTAACAGCGTACTTTGGTGTGGATAATAATTGAGGTGAAGATATGAAGTTTTTAGTTTCATTCCAATATGAATTATGTGATGCCTGTACTGAAGTATAGTTTGCTTTACCAGTCAGTTGTATTATGCCTCTCCCTCTAAAATTCCAGCCATCCCCAGATACTGCATCACCATTACCTATTCTATTTGCATAAGCATTGTTAGCTATTGCTCTTGTATCTGCTCGTTGATTATTTGCAGGATCATAGCCATGTTTATCAGCTTCTGCTGGATTATTTCGATAATAAGAAAAAGTAGCTTTTAATATTGCAGGCCTATAATTTAAATTTTCCTCTAAAGAAAACTTCGCTCCGACCTCCTTTCTAGCTTGTGCCAAAAAATGACAAAGCCTTAATTCACTATTTATTTGCCCAATAACAAGACTATCATTTAGTTCCCTTGCAACTTCATCTAATAATAAATCTGAGACGCTTTGGCTGCTCCAGATTTTTCTTAAATGGCCTTTACTTATTTTTTTTTTAACGTTTCTATTATTTAAAATTATTGAAGAACTCAATTCAAACTCCTTTTATGAGATAACATTTTTTTGTACAACCATCTATATATTAATATTACTTGTATGATCATTTAAATCATACTTCGAATTAAGCTGTATATCCATTACTTCAACTAAGATTTCAATGATTTAAAAAAACAATTAATACATATGTAAAAATGCGGAGCATTCTGTTTATAGTTATTAATTAGTACTCGTATGTATATTGCTTAGTTTTTAATTACCAAGCAATGAGATAAAAGCAATCTTATTTTTGCAATTATACCCTTCAACTCATCTACCCTTTTATACTTATTTTTACACCAGTCATAATTCTGTAACCTCAACAGGTGATAATTCAAACTCGAACTGTATTTTTTATAATCAAGAAGACTAAGTAAGATGAGTACACCCTTAGTGCAACTAACATTTGCACTGCAATCATTTGATGATTCTATGTCTGCGGCGATGAGCCACGCTATGGAATATGAAAAGCTATCGCTAAAAGCCAATGCTGCGCATAACATCACGCTGCAATGTGTGTTGCCTGATGGCGCAAATGAGAGCGATGTTATTTCACTAAGTGCAACGCAGCCCAGTGCGCGTGGGGCGCAGTATTTTACTGAAAAAACGCTGAGCAATGCAGACCTTGAATCTGGTACTGTAAACCTTACTTTAAGTAACATTACACAAAGCCAGTGTTTTGTAGTGCAAATGATGCTGCACGGAAAAAACACGACCTTAAAAGAAAGCCAGCAACTCGATGTGTACATTAAAGCATTTGAGCAAGGCTATATTCCTGAGCAAATAAAAACTGAACATACCAAGTCACAGGGCGTTCGTAGCTACTTTGCGAGTATGGGTTCTACGTTTTTATCGCTGTTTTAGTGCTGGCTGCACTTAAATTACGCGACGCGTCTTATAAGTTATTAATCAGCAAAACTTACTTTACCCATAGTAACTCCCGCAATACCTTGTGCGGTGTTACTTAGGTGTTGCTGCTCTCCTGCTAGACATTCGTTTGCTAAAATAGCAAATAACACAGCCTCTTTTGCATCAGGGTTTATACCTAAATCGTCGGTATTTTTAAAAGCCTTAATACGTGGGCAAAGCGCTGTAAGTTGCGCCATTAGTAATGGGTTATGAATACCCCCACCACTTGCATACACCACACAATTTTGTTCGCGCTCTGCACACTCGTTTAATGCATTTGCTATAGCGGTTGCAGTAAAGGTATTTAAAGTGGCCATTACATCTTCATGGCTTAAGTGCTGTGTATTTGTAAGCTGCTGTGCGGCGTTTAAATACGCTAAGTTAAATACCTCAGGCCCTGTGGTTTTAGGCATTGGGAGTTTAAAAAATGCGTTATTACATAATGCATTTAATAATGGTGTATTTACCTTGCCTGCTTTTGCTATTTTTGCGCCATCGTCATAATGCATATCTTTAAAATGTTGCTGTACGTAGGCATCCATAATGGTATTACCGGGGCCAATGTCGGAGCTAAACACACCGTTTGCATCACAATTTTTGGGTAAAAACGTTAAGTTAGCTATGCCGCCCATATTTAGCAAAACCCGACTCTCAGCAGCGCTCGAAAAATACAAATAATCGCCATACACAGCAAGCGGTGCGCCCTCGCCTCCTGCGGCTATGTGTTTTTGCCTAAAATCACCAATGGTAGTAATACCCGTAGTAACGGCTATCTGGTCACTATCGCCAATTTGTAAGGTGCCATTAGTAAAGCTTTTATGGTTATGCTGCGACTGCGGGCAGTGGTAAATGGTTTGCCCGTGGCTTGCTATTACATCAATACTTGCTGGGTTTATATTCCACTTAGCTAAGCACTGATTAACCATATTGCCATGGAGTTTACCTACCCACGGGTGCAGTAAAGTTACAAGCTCTAAATCGCACTCTCGTTTGGCAAATACCTGCTTTATTTTAGTTTTATAATCGTCGTTGTAGTCAACGGTGGTAAAATTTAAAACCTCAATGTGAGTATTTAAGCCCGCGCCCGTTACTTTACACAGTGCAACATCAAGCCCATCCAACGAGGTGCCGCTCATTAAACCAATAATTAAACGGCTTGGTTTTAGGGCGCTGTTATAAAGCGCTTTAATGTGAGGGTGCATAATGGCATCTAAAATAGGTGTAATATTTTGCTTATATTAGAGGACTTTAAAACAAAGTAATAGCCGTAAAGCGTTTAATTTAGGTTCTGATTGTTTAACTCTTAAATGATTGTTAAGTTAGTGTGCATACTAAAAATTTATGAAAAAATATGATCACCCTCAGAGAGTTTAAAGCCCAAGACGCGCCTTTTATTATTAATACCTTAAATGATGAACAGGTAACGCGTTATTTATCGTCAAAAATTCCGTTTCCGTATACGAAAGCCGATGCAAACTGGTGGATAAACCAAGGCTCAAAAAACGGCGTAATTGATGCAACGGCTAAGGCCATTGTTGTAAATGGGCAATTTGCGGGCTGTATTGGTATAACTCCCGGCGAATTTGAATACAACCGCAGTGGCGAAATTGGTTATTGGCTTAATAAAGCCTATTGGGGGAAAGGCATTATTACTCGCGCTATTGAACTTATATGCAATGAAGCGTTTGCAAGCTCACACTTAAACAGAATTTTTGGTGCCGTGTTTGCTGGTAATACCGGCTCTATGAAAGCACTTACTAAGAGCGGCTTTGAGCAAGAGGCTGTGCTTAAACAGGCCATTTATAAAAACGGGGTATTTTACAACAATCATATATTTAGTAAGCTCAAAGCAGACTAATTACTCTAATTAAATTTGCGTAAAGGTTGAATTATCAACCACCCGCCCAAAACTCCTTTATTAAGGTACGCATTGTACATATTCATACTGCTTAGCCGCGCATTATTGTTTAGCTGAACACGATTTTTAAAACGTAAACATTCGGTAAGTAGTTTATTTATATTAATAGGAGGTCTTTTATGTCTACGACTAGTCGCCAACTTACTCTTGAATCACGCCCTAATGGCGCTCCAACAGATGAAAACTTTAAATTAAAAACGGTAGAGCTTCCTGCATTAAAAGACGGCGAAGTTTTACTACGTACTATATACCTATCGCTAGACCCGTATATGCGTGGTCGTATGAGCGATGCTAAGTCGTACGCAGATCCAGTTAATATTGGCGATGTAATGGTTGGCGCAACCGTGTGCCAAATAGAAGAGTCTAAAAACGATAAGTTTAGCGAAGGCGAGTGGGTACTTGCCTACACAGGTTGGCAAGACTACGCCATTACCGACGGCGAAGGCTTAATGCAGTTAGGTAAAGAGCCTGCAAACCCTTCATACGCATTAGGTATTATGGGTATGCCTGGCTTTACTGCTTACATGGGTTTACTTGATATTGGCCAGCCTAAAGAAGGCGAAACCGTAGTTGTTGCAGCAGCAACAGGCCCAGTAGGTGCAACGGTTGGTCAAATAGCTAAAATTAAAGGCTGTAAAGTAGTCGGTGTTGCTGGTGGTAGCGAAAAATGTGCACACGCCGTTGAAAAACTAGGGTTTGATGCCTGTATTGATCACAAAGCTGATGACTTTGCAGACCAACTAGAAAAAGCGTGTGATAACGGCATAGATGTTTATTACGAAAATGTGGGCGGTAAAGTATTCGACGCCGTATTACCATTACTAAATACAGCAGCGCGCGTACCATTGTGTGGTTTAGTATCGCAATATAACGCAACTAGCTTACCAGAAGGCCCAGACCGTTTAGGTATGCTAATGGGTCAATTGCTTACTAAGCGTATTAAAATGCAAGGCTTTATCATTTTTGATGATTACGGCGACCGTTACGACGAGTTTGCACAAGACATGCAAAAATGGCTACAAGACGGAAAAATTCAATACCGTGAGCACATGGTAGAAGGCATCGAAAATACAGTAGACGCGTTCAACGATATGATATCCGGTAAAAACTTTGGTAAAACTGTGGTTAAAATTAATAACCCACTTTAATTTTATACGGCTTGTAAGGCAAAGCCCTTACAAGCCACAAAAGGACTGACATGATTAAACTACACCATTTAAATAAATCCCGCTCTAAACGTATAATTTGGCTTTTAGAAGAGCTAGATGTTGACTACGAAATTGTGGCTTATCAGCGTAATAAAGACACATTCCTAGCACCTGACGAACTAAAGCATATTCATCAACTTGGCAAGTCACCGGTAATTGAAGATGGCGGTTTAATTATTGCTGAATCAGGCGCTATTACCGACTACCTTATTTCTAAATACGGTAACGGCAAATTTGCTCCAAAAGTAGATACCGCTGAATATGTTGACTACCAGCAATGGCTGCACTTTGCAGAAAGCTCAGCAATTTTACCGCTTTTACTTAAAATGTTTGTACTAAAAGACGGCGCTAAAACGCAGTTTTTAGAAGGCTATGCCGACGCTGAAACAGCTAAAGTAATTAGCTACTTTAATGACCGCCTAGAAGGTAAACGTTATTTAGTGGGCGATACCCTAACGGGCGCTGACTTTATGATGTCGTTTATTGTTGAAATTGTTAAAAACTCAGGTCAATTAGCGCACTTTAAAAACCTCGTTAAATACGACGAGCAATTACAAAGCCATGAGAAGTTTCATACAGCTAATGAGCTAGAAGCAAAGTACGACTAAACCTTTATATAATATTTTATATAACACTAGGGGCATTTAGCCCCTTTTTTAATGCCTGTAAAATATGCCCCGCCAAAGTTACGCTTGTAAACTAAATTAACAATCACCTACCTTATTGCTAATAAAACTTTAATTAATAAGGCATAATGCTGCTATTGTTTAAGTATTTTCACTAATAATACAAGCTGCTCTTGCGCGTATTGACTCACCCTTGGGATCAACCATGACCATAAACATGCGTTTAACGACCGGCTTTGGCGTAATTTTATCAATGATGATTATTTTAACCATTATTGGAATTTCGCGCGTTAGCCTTATTAATAATAATATTACCCACATGACCGACGTAAATTCGGTAAAGCAACGTTACGCAATTAACTTCAGAGGCAGCGTACACGACAGAGCAATAGCCGTGCGCGACGTAGTGCTAATTACCGAGCAAAGCAGTTTAAGTACCGTGTTAAATAACATACAAGAACTAAACGCATTTTACCAAACGTCAAGCCGTGCTATGGCTAAGCTAATGGGTGATATGAATAGTGAAGAGCGCGCTTTAATTAATAAAATAAATCAAATAGAGCAGCGTACTCAGCCTTTCATTCAAGGTGTAATAAACGCTAAAAATTCAGGAAACCTAAACGAAGCTAAACGTATTTTATTAACCGATGCGCGCCCTGCGTTTACCCAGTGGCTAAGTGTTATAAACCAATTTATAAACCTGCAAGAGCAAGCAAATCAAACCACCACTATTGATACTCTCGATATTGCCAGTTCATTTGAAATTTGGATGATTTCGCTCACCGCGCTTGCAATTTTAATAGGTGCAAGCGTTGCGTATGTTATTAGCCAACTGATCAGAAAGTCAGTAGGTGGCGAACCACAAGAAGCCGCCGAAGTAATTGCCCTTATTGCCCAAGGCGATTTAAAAGGTGATGTACAGTCGTGTTGCCCAAATAGCATGATGGCTTCTGTAGGGGTTATGCAATCTAAACTAAAAACTATTGTAGATAGCATTATTAACTCATCTGAAGAGCTTTCTACTCACTCTGCAAGCGTAGCGTCTGGCTCGCAGCAAGCACTTAGTGCCGCTGACGCACAAGTAACCTATACAAACTCGGCAGTAAGCAGCCTAGAAGAAATGAGCCGCAGTATTAATGCTGTTGCAGGCTCTGTTAAACAAACAGAAGATAACTCAAAAATAACCGCACAATTATCGCAGCAAGGTAGTATTGCAGTGCAAAAAGTAGCGGCGGAAATTGAGCAAATTTCAGTAACCGTAAAAGCCACCGTTTCCCAAGTAAACGTGCTGCAAGAGCATGTAAAACACATTGGCGATATTTTAAGTGTGATCCGCAGTATTTCTGATCAAACAAACTTGCTTGCACTAAATGCGGCAATAGAAGCTGCAAGAGCTGGCGAAACAGGCCGAGGGTTTGCTGTTGTTGCTGACGAGGTAAGGCAACTTGCCCAGCGTACTGGTGATGCAACAGGCGACATTGAAAAGATGATTTTGCAAGTACAAGAAAACACACAAGCGTCGGTAACAGCTATGGAAACCACAGTACCGCAAGTAGAAAATGGCCTAACGCTTACCCATGAGGCAAACGAGTTACTGCATCAAATACAGCAACAAGCTAACGACTCATTAAGTAACGTGCTTGAAATTGTTGAATCAACATCAAACCAAGTAGCCACCGTGGCGCAAATTAGTACCGGCGTAGAAGAAATTGCCAGTATGTCTAAAGAAACCAGCATGTCGCTTAACAGTAACGCACAAGAAGCTGTTGCATTAGCTGACCTTTCAAACACGCTTAAAAAGTATATTAGCTACTTTAAAGTTTAATTTTTTATAGTAAGTAATAAACAAAGGGGCTTTTAAGCCCCTTTGTTGTTTATGTACTTTAATAATAGCGGACTATATACCCGCTAAATCGCGCTCGGTAATACACTCGTCTGAGGCCATTTCAAACTCGCGGCAAACTAATGGGCGGTTTTCGTAAATAGAGCACATAAGTGTATTGCGGTCGAGTGCTTGGCACCAACCGTCGTCAGCGCGTTTCATTACTTCGCTGCCCCATTTATCGTATTCAATGTAGTTAAAAGGCACGCCGGTGTCGGTTACTATGCGCACTTCTAATTGGCAACAACAGGCTTGGCAGTTAGCACACGTGACAGGCTCTGGGGTAGTAGAAATATTTTCAACGGGAATAACAATATGAGGCATAGTGGCTTACTTTTTTGAATAAGCCACTAGGATACAGTAACTAATTTAACGCGCTAGTAGTTTTGCTTTAATATCGCTGTAACGCATTTGCTCGCACAGTGCAAAACCACTCAATTGGCGCACTTTATTACGCGCAAATAATGGCACACTCATCCCCGCTAAAAAGCGGCATTGGGTTTCAATACCCACATTATGATTACCTTTGTCTGCCATATGCGCTAAAAACTCATCTACCTTTTGATAAATAAGCTGCTCCTCAATATAGGCAGGCTCTATAGAGTATTCTAGCTTAACCGCATGGCCTCTACACACACTACAATGCCCACATTGCTGTGGTGCATTTTGATCGTCAAAATAGCGCGCTAAGTTATAGCTTAAGCAACTTTGTAGCTCAAAAAAGCGTACCAGTGCAGCAATACGTTTAATTTCGGCTTGTTCTTTATCACTAAAGTAGTCGTGTAGTTGCTGGGCAAGTTCTGGGTTATTTATAACCTCGCTATGCACTTTGTATACTTGGGTAATACGTTTGGTTTCGAGCGTTATTAGGTTTTTTTCGGCTAGGTAATCAAGGGCTGCCACTACGCGTTTTCGATCAACCTGCGCAGCTTGCGTAAGGGAGTCAAAATTTAGCGTGCCCCATATTTTTTTAAAATCGGTATGGCTAAATATTTGCGTTAAAAACGCTTGGCGTTGATCGTCAAATTGGCTTAGTAGCTCATTTTTATCAACCAAAAATTTATATTTAAAATCGGCGTAGTAAGCATATTGCGGCGTTATAGCGCCTTGCATTTCAAGCTGTACGAGTAAGGTTTTAAGTGCCAGTTGGCGAATATTACTTTCGCTTGATAAGCTGTATTCTTGCATTTCCCATTGCTGGTGGCTTTGGCGAATATCGTTAATTACGTATTCAATACCGCTAAGCTCAGGGGTGTCGCCATATACAAAGTTTTCAACCGTATTTAGCCCATCTAAATTGGCAAGGGTGTAGCAGTTTGATGGATTGCCATCGCGCCCTGCTCGGCCAATTTCTTGGCTGTAGTTTTCTATCGATTTTGGTAAATCGTAATGTATAACAAAGCGAATATCCGACTTATCAACACCCATACCAAAGGCTATGGTTGCCACCACTACGTTAATTTTACCCGCCATAAAGTCATCTTGAATTTGCCAGCGTAGCGTATCTTCAAGCCCCGCATGATACGCCACCGCGTGCACACCTTGTGCACTTAGCACATTAGCAACTTGCTCGGCGCTTTGCTGTAGCGTTACATACACAATACCAGGGCCATTTTGCGCGCGCACAATGTTGGTAAGCTCGGTGTTTTTATCGGCGGTTTTAACGCTCAACACACTTAAATCTAAATTGGCGCGATAAAAGCCCGTTTGCACAATACACTCAGGCGATATAGCAAATCGCTCTGCCATATCGCGTTTAACTTTTTTAGTCGCCGTTGCCGTAAGCAGCAATACTAAAGGAATATTAAGCTCTTCGCGGTAACGCGGTAGTTTAAGGTAGTCGGGTCTAAAGTTATGGCCCCATTCAGATATACAGTGCGCTTCGTCTACCACTAACATCGAAAGCGCCACCTGGCTTATAAACTCTCTAAAACGCTCGTTTTTAAAGCGCTCAACCGACACCATTAGTACTTTAATTTTACCATTTCGCACATCATTCATTACGGTGCTGCTTTGCAATTGATCTTGGCTCGAATCAAGGCTTGCCGCGTAAATACCTTTGCTATTTAAAAAGCTAATTTGATCTTTCATCAATGCTAGTAAAGGCGAAACCACTAACGTTAAATTTGGTAAATGCAACGCAGTTAATTGATAGCACAACGATTTACCCGAACCGGTCGGAAATATAGCCAACGACGATTGACCATTTAAAAGCTGCTCTATAGTTTGTTGTTGCCCTGTTCTAAATTGGCTAAAACCAAAGTGCTGCTCAAGTGATTGAATTAGTGGCGTGGTCATAAATGTCCTTTTGATGGCTAAACAATAGTTATGCTTATAAAAATGCGGTGTAGATGAAATATTTGCAACTCAGTATACAACAAATAACATTATTTATTGCTGACATCACCTTTATTTAAGCGCAAACTAGAGCACTATAAAATGAGTAGTAACTGCTTGTTGCCAAAATAATTTATTGATACCCAAGTTATCTTAAAAAACTAATAAAAATACAGATCACTTGGGTATATTATTTTTGAGGGCAACGTTATGAATATTACTACACCTAAAATCGTCGTTATTGGCGGTGGTGCTGGCGGATTAGAACTCGCAACGCAATTAGGTCATAAATTAGGAAAGAAAAAACAAGCTGAAATTCTACTAATAGACAAAAACCGTACCCACATATGGAAGCCGTTACTGCACGAAGTAGCGACAGGCTCTATTGACCCCGATTTAGATGGCGTTGTGTATTCAGCCCATGCTGCAAAACACCACTATAACTTTCAACTTGGTACTTTTTGCAATATAGATCAAAGCAATAAAACAGTTACCCTTGCACCACTTTTAGATGAGCTAGGCCACACAATTTTACCCGAGCGCACCGTGCGCTACGACCACCTAGTAATTGCCATTGGCAGCGTAAGTAACGACTTTAATACCCCAGGTATAAAAGATCACTGCTACTTTTTAGACTCAAACCAACAAGCAGAGCGCTTTCAGCATTCATTACTCGACAGCTTTACACGCCTTCACCAAGACGACAACCAACAGCAATCACTTAATATTGCCATTGTAGGCGGCGGTGCTACCGGTGTTGAACTCTCAGCTGAGCTTTATCATGTGTCTGAACTATTAAAGCTGTATGGCTTAACAAATATGTCGTCTAAGCGTTTGCATATTCATTTAATAGAAGCCGGACCACGTATTTTACCAGCATTACCAGAGCGTATTGCCGTAAGTGCCAAACGCGAGCTATTAAAGCTTGGCGTAAACGTGCGCGAGCAAACACAAGTAAAAGAAGGCACCGCACAAGGCTTTATCACCAAAGACGAAGAACACATTGATGCCGATATTATGGTGTGGGCAGCAGGCGTAAAAGCACCAGATTTTATTAAAGACTTAGGTATTTTTGAGCTGACACGTAGCAACCAAATTCAAGTAAACGAGTTTTTACAAAGCACCGTTGACGAAAGCATTTTTGTATTAGGCGATTGCTGCGCATTTACCCAAGCCGACGGTAAGCAAGTACCACCTCGTGCACAATCGGCGCATCAAATGGCGCAGTGCGTCGAAAAAAATCTAATCGCAACGCTAAAGCAGCAACCACTACGCGGCTTTAAATACAGCGACCATGGCTCACTTGTTAATTTATCAAGCTACAGCACTGTGGGTAACTTAATGGGTAACCTAACCAGCAATACCTTTTTTATTGAAGGTAAAATTGCCCGCTTTATGTATATATCTTTATACCGTATGCACCAACGCGCCATACACGGTAGCGCAAAAACCTTTGCATTATGGATAAGCGAAAAAGTGCTGCGTGTAGTGCGCCCTAAAATGAAGTTGCACTAATCTATATATACTAAATTAAAGACAGTGAGCGTTATCACTGTCTTTAATATTTAACATTGTCTGTGTAGAGTATTTAAAACAACTAAGGAAATTGGGTTATGACGGGTAAAACGCTAATTTTTAATTTTGACGGCACAGGAAACGAGCCCCGTGATGCAGAGCAATTTAGCTCAGAGCATTTTAAAGAAGACTCTAATATTACCAACATTCTAAAATTACATTTACTGCTTGGCGGTAAATTAGAAGACTCCCCCATTACTCCTTTTGCTAACCAACTCAGCTTTTATTATCAAGGTATTGGCACTAAAGGCAGCCGCCTTAAACGCATTTTAAACCAAACCCTTGCACCTCGTGGTGACGACGTAGCCAGTATCTTAAATCAAGCATTAAGCGACTTTAAAGCTCACTACCTAATAGGCGACACCATACTGCTAACGGGTTTTAGCCGAGGCGGTGCACTTGCTAGGCGTTTTGCCAAAATCCTAGAGCCTTTAATTGCTGATAATGTTTACGTATGTGTGTTTGATACTGTCGCCTCTATTGGCTTATCAAAAGTAAGTAAAGCTACACGCGGCGCAGAGCACGTTATTTTTGAAAACCACACCATTGCCAACAACATTACTCACGCGCTGCACTGCGTCGCCCTTGATGAAAAACGCCGCGCCTTTGAACCCACACTCATGAACCATCAAAGCAATATTACCGAGCTATGGTTTGCAGGAGCGCATTCAGACATTGGCGGCGGTTACTACCGCGATGGCCTAGCCGATATTTGCTTGCGCTACGCACTTGAGTGGTTAATAGAGCAACCGCTTAATATATCGTTACTCACTAGCCACGATATAGATTACGAAACCCTACTTCCCGATAGCAACTTAGTAGCACAAGATGACGTAACCGTAACGCCCGATCCGCTCGCATTAAGCCATCAACAAAATTACTTTTGGTTTAACCCATTTTTTAAATTAGTAGATAGGCAGTGCTATGTATTAATTGATGACGAAGTCAGCAACCTTGAGCCTTTAGTGCACTACAGCGTAGCCGAACGCATTAATAAGCTAACCAGTTACCGCCCAGAATCGCTAAAAAAACTGCATTACAAAATTAGCTATAACGACAACACCACACTTAGCTTTATTGGTTTAAGCCAACATATAGAACTGGCTAATCAAAACATGAATGTGCTGAGCATTAACCAAAGCCAAGATGTAATGGTATTTGCCTCAGAGCAATACAACGCAACCGGCCTTATGCTAGAGCAAGGCGCTACGTACCGTTTTACCCCATACCCAAATCAATACTGGTTTGACGATGGCATAAAGTGCACGCCATTAGGCTGGAACCGCGATAACGTACAACTTGGCGTAAAAGAAATCCCCATGGCCGTGCTTGAACCATTTAGACGATTTCCTCGTGCACAATGGTTTTCACTTATTGGTGCTATAAATAAAAACGACGACCACCTTTTTGAAATAGCCAACGGCGCCGACATTAAAATGGATAAATCTGGCGAGTTTTGCCCATTCGCAAACGACCTAAGCCGCTTTTACGGCGCTAATGCCGGTAAAATAAAAGTGAAAGTAACGCGGTTGGAATAAGAGGAAACCGAAGCTTTTAAATTGTAGGCTGGAATTTACATCGCGCTTTGGCATTATAAAAAACACCATGCGAGGTATAAAACCTCACCTACAATAATTCAAACACCACAAAGCCCGCCTAAACACCTGTAGGCGCACTGCTTGCTCGCGCGAAAAGCGAAGCTTTTAAATTAAATAAAACAAATATCAGTTTTAATGTTCACTATAAAACTGATAGGTTATTATTACTGTTTTTATCAATGGTTACTTTTTCGTGGCAAATGAAGTTATACAAAAAATAATTGAGTATTTACATCAAAACACCGACATTGATGTAGTTTGGCTATATGGCTCCCATGCAAAAGGGACAGCTCAGCCTCATAGTGACATTGACTTAGCCATAGCATTTAAAAACTTTGATCTGGAATCGTTCGATAAGCGCCTTAGGCCAAAAGAGCTTGAGCTTGAAATAAGTAATGCACTTAATCTTAACGAACAACTTATTTCGGTTGTTGATATAAATATTATTCCAAGTTATTTAGCTTTCAACGTTATTGAATATGGAACAATAATTATAAGCAATAATAGTGTTAGAGCGATGAAAGAGCAGCAGCGTATATATAGCCAGTTCGAATTTGAAACCATAGCGAGTAAACATGACTGATACCGGAATTACACTTTATTTAAGTGAAGTAACACGCCATATTGACGAATATATGCAAGAACTCGACGAACTCAGTCAAATCGATTCACTTAATAGTAGAGACTACCGAGCTGCAGAGCGATTACTACAGTTAATGACCGAGGTGTGTATTGGTTTATCAAAGCATTGGCTAAAGCAGCACAAAAGTAGTACCAGTAGCAACGCCTATCAAACATTTAGCGAACTTACTAATTTGGGCTTTTTGAGCGAGGCAGAACTACTGTCATGGCGTAAAATTATAGGCTTACGAAATGCTCTTGTTCACGATTACTTAACTATTGACCAAAGTATCGTTAAAACAATCATTAAAAAGCAACACTACACAACTATGCACGCATTTAGTATTAAAGCGATTACAGAGCTAAACAAAGATTCATAGATAAAACCTCACCTACAATAATTAAACCACTGCACTGAACAAAACCGTAGGTGCGATTTTACATCGCGCTTTGGCTTTATAAAAACATTAAGCGAGGTATAAAACCTCACCTACAACAATTCAAACACCTTTTCGCCTCACTCAATGAGGCGAATAATATGTGTAATTGCCTCATTAGGCAATTTTGTAACGTGTACTACGCCCACCTGCGGCGGTTTTCGTTAAAAATCCAAGCGTTTGCAAGTCCGATAAATGGCGTGTTGCGGTTGCACGGCTAACCTTAGCTACCTTTTGGTACTGACTCGCACTAATACCCTGTTCAAATTGGCCATCAAGTAACTTATTAAGCACTTTTACTTGCTGCTCACCTAGCTTTGTTTGATCTTTACTTACCCAGTAATTGGTTTTAAAAATTGTTTGCTCAATATTATTAAGCGTATGGTGTATCGCATTATCAAGCGTACGTAAAAACCACTTAATCCACTTTGTAATACAAAGATCTCCACGTTGAGTGGCTTCAAGCACCTCGTAGTAGCTTTTTCTGTCTTCTAAAATAGCCACCGACATAGCGTAAAATCGAATTGACTCAGCATGTTCTTGCGCTAATGCCAGGTCGGTTATAAGGCGTGTAATACGCCCATTACCATCCTCAAGTGGATGTATTGTTACAAACCATAAATGTGCGATAGCTGCCCGAATAAAAGGGTCTATTTGAGGTTCGTTTCGCGTTTTGTTAAACCAGTTAAAAAATAGCGAAAGCTCTTTATTTACTCGCTCTTTAGGAGGCGCCGTAAAATGTAATACCGGTTTATCTAAGCGCCCCGATACCACTTGCATTGGCTCGTCACCACGCAATTGCCCGCCCTCAATTTTAGTAAATAAGCTTTGCTCACCTGCAAACAATAAGCGATGCCAATTAAGCACTCGCTCTAAATTAAGCGGTGAGTCTGTGTTATTTATTGCATCAAGCATAATCTCTGCAAGATTATCGCTTTGCACTGTTGTTGGGTAAGGTTGCTCATTAATATTGAGCTTTTTAGCAAGAGAAGAGCGAACCGAAAATGCATTAAGCTTTTCACCCTCAATCGCACTGGAGTGAATAATATTTGCAAGTAAAGTATCAAGGGCTTGCTGCTTTTGTTGAGCACTTTGCACGCCCATACGCCCTACTAATAAACCTTGATTATATGAAAGATCCCTTAGTAAAGGAGCAAGCGCTGCAGCATCCCACGTAAAGTTTGGCCAGTTTTGCAGTTGCCATATCCACATAATCATTAGTCCTGAAGGTAATTAGCTTCAGTCTATGTTATTTATTTGCCTCATGCAATGAGGCGAATATAATAGTTAATTGCCTCATTACTTTTAAGCGTTAAACAGAACAATAATTCATTTTTCAATGGTAAAAACAATCCATTTATAAGCGAGGTATAAAACCTCACCTACATTAATGTAAACACCACTCTTAACAAAAGCGTAGGTGCGATTTTATATCGTGCTTTGGCTTTTAAATAAGGCCAAGCTCAACACCTGTAGGCGCGAAGCTTGCTCGCGCGAAAAGCGTAGCTTTTAAATTGTAAGCCGGAATTTATCTCTCGCTTTTAATTTTAATTTGCAAATATCGCGTTGATGCTGACAACCAAAATATGAATTACTTACTCAAAATGCATGTATTTATTTTCTAATATTTAAATAAATGCATCCATATTTGGTAGTTGTATTATTTGCTCACTCAGCTTATTTGCAGCTTTATTAATTATTTTTATGCACAAATCAATGTGTGCTAATTCAGCAGTAGACAAGTTATTTTTAACAGCAGAAACTTTAGCAGTATCAATTGCGGCTAATACAGAGTCAACGGTTTGACTCATAAGTAGTTGCATCCGTGGTAGTGAAATAGCAAATTCATCAGCAAAATCAGCTAACATATAAGCTGTAATCTCATTAGTAAAATTGCCTGCACTTTGCGAATTATGCTCACCCACTGACATAGCATAACACCTTGATATTTTGGGCTGTAAATAGCCCATATCACGGTCAATGCTTCCCTGCTCAATAATAGCCTCTATATTTACCAAGTCGTAAAACGGCGTAAGCTCTAAACCATTTTTACCAACAAAAAAACTAATGTTTTTGCCATGAGCATCGTAATTACGTACTAAAATATTAAATGTCATCCAACGAATAAGCTGAGCCTCATACGCTTGTACATTCGTTGTTTTAACATTAAATAGTTTTGCAAAAGAAACGCCATCTCTAATATAAATACCATCCCCATCATCACCATGCTGACGCTCATATTTATAAGAAGGAGGTAAATTAGTGGCTTGGCAACCATCAATAATATGACGACGTAATACACGGTTTTGATCTTGTGTAACGCGCCTATCAAAGCGATCTATTACAAATACTCTTACATCTGCGTAAGTACGCAACTCAACATGGGGAACATTGAGCCCCGACTCTTTTGCCAAAAGCATGGTAAAAAGTTCATTTACTGCAATGAAGGGCGCGGTACCTGTTTCGAATTTAAAAATTTTATTAGAACATAGCTCCCCTTCACCAAATCCTAATTTACTATCGATTTCGAGTAGGTTTAGTTTGTCTTGAACGCCAGCAACAGAGAGCCGAGTTCGGCCATCCCAATGAGTAATTGGCTCTCCAACTTGTACAAAGCGTTTAAGTTTTTGGCTTAGCTCATCATTAGTTATTTCACGAAAAGATGTCTGCTTTAAAGTATTGTTACTTGCTCTAAACGACAAAGCGCCTGACGTTTCCTCGCCAATTACTTTAATCAAACCAAACGTATTATTTTTAGAGATAGTAGTACTACTTATAATTTCATCAAGACCTTTGCCCTCGGGTAATAAGTTTTGCAAATAATTACGCACATCACGTGAGTCAAAATCACCATTGAGCGGTAAGTGTGGTGAAATAGCAAAACCCTTATTAATCCACTCAGGCTCATAGGTAAATGCAATTTCATTTTCAGAGCCTATATCAAGAGTTATCGCACCTATCTTCTGCGTATGCCCAATAAATACATCTAAGCTATTTTTTTTAATACCACTGCTCATCGCTCACCTCATCCTTGTTATTGTGGTGCGACTCATCATCACTGACAAGGCTAAACGAAAGCCCCAAGTATTCCATCACTTTGAGTACATTAAAAAACTGCACATTCACATCACCTTTTTCTATTTTTATCAGCGTAGGCTTTGAAATATTAAGTGCTTGCGATACATCAACCAATGTAAGCTTCATGCCTGTTCGCTTTGAAGTAATCGCTTTAGCGAGTCGCACCGACGAAAACGGCTTTGATAGATCAGGCATTTCAGTGCGCTTAACAACTCTTCCAAGTGTTTTTTTTGCTGGTAATTCACTCATTAAAGGTCAACTATAGTTTACTTATACAATTTATTTTAGGGTAGCCTATCCAAAAGTCAAATATAATTTACTTTTAAGTGTGAATGTATATTTATCAATCATAAGTAAACCCTATTTTACTTATAGGCGGTAAAATAAAACCCAACCCCATAAGTAAAACATAAATTACTTATGGAAAGTTAATGACATTTTGAGCTTAATAGCCAAGCTAAACACCTGTAGGCGCCCAGCTTGCTCGCGCGAAAAGCGAAGCTTTTAAATTGCCTTACTATCGTTCAAGGCTCGCTGTACTACTTGGTAACAAATAGCACGCTGCTGCTCTTGATTTAAGCTAGCCTGTCGCATTGAAAGGATCGTTTTAACTATTTGTTTATGAGATACAATTGGAAAGATTGGTCGCTGCTTTAGCTCAACAAACCAACCAGGAAAGCATAAAACAGGCAAAACTTGGGTGTTAAAACCCGTCGCCTCTTGCAGCCATTTATTCACCCAATTAGCTTGGTTTTGAGCTTGCTCTAGCGGCTTACTTTCAAACCAAGAGGGGAACACTAAACGATTTTTCTCAAATTTAACTTTGTAGTTTGTATCGTCTTTTATTCGCTTATGCCTACCTTTGGTTTCAATAGCAAATATCCCATTTGGCCCAACAACCAAATGATCAATATTAAAACCATCTGCTTGTATATCATGAAATACTTGGTATCCGTGTGACTGTAATTCTATAAGCTCAGAGGCAACGGCTAGTTCTGCATCACGCCCAAGTTTTAACTTTATTAAGTGATTAGATTTAACCCAAAGCTTTCGTGCCACGTAGACTAAACCCAATGCAATCATAATAATGAAGAAGTAATTAAACTTGCCGCTAGCAAACATTTCAGCAATGCCTTTAATAGCAAAAGGCATTGTAACTATTAAAGCAGACAAAGAAATCAGGCCAATTACCTCAACAATCTTGTTATTTACTTGTTCGTTTAATGTTTGCGCTGCAACACGTTTAAGCTTTTTACGATCAACAGGTAGTTTTGCATTCTTCTGATGAAGCCATATTTTGATAAACAAAACACCTAATAGTGAATAAACACTACCAATAACAAATAAAAGGCTTAAACCTTGGTTTAATAAATCATCCATGATGAGTTCCTATAATCACAATGTTTACGTTATACCTTAAAAACAGGTACATGTCGCATTGGCGGCGGCCAAGCGATATAGCACTTTAAAACAGGCCAATCGATTAAAGTTTATTAGCTTTTGACTCTATGTCGTCTATTAGCTTTTTAGATATCCCTTGAAGCGCCCTTTTTATATCTAAAGGTAGGACTAGAAATAGCCATCTCTGAGTTCTTAAACTCTCGTAAATTAGCGATATTGGCTAAATAGCTTTCAAGTAATTCCGGCTTTGCTTTTCGTTTTAAGTTTTGCCGAAATGTTTCTGTAAATTTACGTATTTCTTCAGGATCATCATCTTCAAAACGCTCACAATAAACTCGTTTAGCTATTTCTATTTGAGTTAAACCAAGCTCTTTTATAATAATTTTAATTTTATTTTGTAATTCTTTGCATTTATCCATTTACTGTCCCAATTTGTCCCTACACCTTATTTAAGATGAATTTGCTCTCAAAGCGAAGAGCATAATTTAAACTAAAGAAAGGTAATACCATGAAAAATATGAATCAAAGTGCCGCTGCACGAATTCAGGCAGCAGAAGCAAAAGCTAATAACGGTTTAGTTGAAAAAGGCGGCTTTGCAGCACGAGCTCAAAGGGCTGCTACAAATAACCAACAACCTCCTCGTACAACTCCACCGAATGGTCCTAGTAAAACAGGGAAACCTTCAGGAAAAGGGCGAGGTAATAACGCACCTAAATCAAAATAAGGTAAGCGGATAGCGATACAATTGTATCGCTATCTGCATTGCTGCAAATTACTTAAAAAAGTACTTTGAAACAATTTTGCATTTGATGACAGCTCAGCCTCTGGCACTTCTTTCATTGTCTCATCTAAAGCACAAATACAAGCATGAGCCGTAACTATTTGAGAGGCTTTTCTAATATTATCTGAGTTTGCACAAAAGCTGACTATTTCAACAATAGCACCTGTTGAATAACGCTTTGGCTCCAAAAATTCTTTATCTACTTTATATGCGCCCACTGCACCTATAAATAATGCAGCTTTAACCGAGAGCAAAGGCTTTTTAAATTTTTTATAAGTATGCCCTGCAAAGGTTTTTTCACATTTATTGCAGCTTATATGGTTTCCATACTCTAAAGCATTTTCTTCTGTGCAAGCAGGGCAAACAATATTGAGGGGATCAGAGTTACTTTTATTTTTTGATGCATCCATTACTGTCTATAATTCCTTTCCTTAATTTATGAATATAGAGTATTGATATATTTAAATATATTCAATGAAAATTTGCAAAATCGCCTTGGTAATGGCAACCAAGGGGCGGTCTTCTTCAAACAAGCTCTGCTGCTAATAATTCATCCCTGAAGCCGGGTTCCTGTCAGCATCCATGCTTCCACTTCCTCAAGCTGCAAAGCTACGCTTTGGTCATTCGTCGCCCACGGCGCCCCGCAACTTCACTTATCTTTAAACACCAAATTAATATGAACGTAAACGCGATGAAAGCACAACTTTCACATCCCTGTACGCTGCCCAGTTCGGGTATCCCTACCCTCTCGTTCAAAACTACGTTTTTTACCCATTTGCAAGCATCGCTTTTCTCGCATTGCCTAAAGGGATTTAGGTACTTGGAATTTGTCCGGAACAAAATTCCGCTATGCGAGGTAATTACTCATTAATTATGTGTTTGCAGGTGAAGTCGAAGGGGGAAATATCTGAACTACAGCCTTAAAATTTGCAGTAGGCGCGAAGC
Organism: Pseudoalteromonas sp. SR43-2; assembly: GCF_014163885.1. Lineage (NCBI taxonomy): Bacteria > Pseudomonadati > Pseudomonadota > Gammaproteobacteria > Alteromonadales > Pseudoalteromonadaceae > Pseudoalteromonas > Pseudoalteromonas sp. SR43-2. The sequence goes on from NZ_JACJED010000014.1 coordinate 64,384, forward strand.
TTGCTCGCGCGAAAAGCGTAGCTTTTAAAATAATTTACAAATATCGCATTGGCGATGGCAACCAAAGGGCGAATACCGCCGTCCGCCCCTTGGAACCCCACGGCGCCCCACAACTTCACTTATCTTTAAACACAAAATTAATATGAACGTAAACGCGATGAAAGCACATCCATGTGCAAGCATCGCTTTTCTCACATCCATGTGAGGTAATTACTCATTAATTATCTGTTTTCAGGTGAAGTTGAAGGGGATAATTTCTTAGCATCGTCCTTTAATTACTCGTTCTCCTAGTACTTAACTCACACGTTTATACTTAATTACTAGTAACTTAGTCGATTAATACTTGTAGCTGTACCGCATTTAAGTAAACTAACTACTCGCAAACAGGGAGTGGTTTCAATGCAGCAAATTGGTATTTACGAGCAGTTAATTACAAAAGTAATTGAGCAAAACTTAAATCGTGAGCAGTTTTATGTGGGCGAGCGCCAGCTTGAATCGGCCGAAGCCGCAACATGGCTTTCGCGCTTTTTGGGTAAACTTGTTGAACATGCCATAAATGCTATTCCCAACTCTAAAGAGCGTTTGCAGGAGCAGATTAGCCTTGCTAACAACCTTGTACTTTGGCTTAAAGATCATATTCGTGATGACGAGCTAATTAACGAAAACCTTATCGACAGCCAAGGCCGAATACTTACCGCGCTGTTTAATACCCAAAACCCTATTGCGGCGAATCTTAAAGATTACTCAAGCGATATATTTCCACTTACAGGGCTTACCCAAAGTGAGTTATTTAGCGGTGCGAATGCGGGCATATCGCTCGAAACCGAGCTAAAGCGCGAGATTAAATCGTCCGACACTATTTACTGGCTTGTATCATTTATAAAATGGACGGGGCTGCGCATATTTAAAAATGAGCTTGAAGCCTTTACCAAAAGCGGCAATAAACTCAAAGTTATTACTACTTCTTACATGGGCGCAACGGATGCTAAAGCGGTTGAGTTTTTAGCAAACCTACCAAATACCGAAGTAAAGCTAAGTTATAATAATCAGCAGGAGCGCCTTCACGCAAAATCCTATTTATTTATGCGCAATACGGGTTTTCATACCGGTTATATTGGCTCGTCTAATTTGTCGCATTCAGCGCTTACCAGCGGCCTAGAATGGAACTTAAAAATTACCGCGCAAGAAATCCCGCACATCATAGCCAAAACCAAAAGTACCTTTGAAACCTACTGGGAATCGAAAGACTTCGAGCTATTTACAGGCGCTGTTGAGTGTAAAGAAAAGCTCATTAATTCACTTAACGAGCAACGCGGTGTTGGGCAATCAAGCAGCCAGTTTTATTTTGATATAACACCAAAAACGCATCAGCTCACTATTTTAGAAAAGCTAAGTGCTGAGCGCAGCGTACATAATCGTTTTAAAAACTTAGTAGTTGCTGCAACCGGCACCGGTAAAACTATAATATCGGCGTTCGATTTTAAAAGCGTTTACGATAAAAACCCAAACGCACACTTTTTGTTTGTAGCCCACCGTGAAGAAATACTAAAACAAGCGCAAAGCGCTTACCGTGGCGTGCTTAAAAATAACGACTTTGGCGAGCTGTGGGTAGGTAACTACAAGCCACAACGCTACAACCAATTATTTGCATCAATCCAAACGCTGAACAGCCAAATTGAATCGCTCAATTTAACCCACTATTACTACGACTACATAGTAATAGACGAAGTACATCACGTAAGCGCTGCAAGTTACCGTGCTATTTTAAGTTACTTTACACCCACAATATTACTTGGCTTAACCGCTACACCAGAGCGACAAGATGGCGCAAATATACTCGATGACTTTTGCGGTGTAATAGCCGCCGAAATTCGCTTACCAGAGGCAATCAATCAACGCCATTTATGCCCGTTTCAATACTTTGGATTAGATGACGACACCGACCTAAGCCAAATAACATGGCGAGGCGGCCGTTACGATATAAGCGAGCTAAGTAACCTTTATACAGGAGAGAACAGCCGAGCTAACAAAATTATATCGAGCTTGGCTGATATCGTAACCAACGTACACGCTATTAAAGCACTCGCGTTTTGCGTAAGCCAAAAACACGCTGAATTCATGGCGTCTAAGTTTAACTTAGCAGGCATAAACGCCGATGTACTCACCAGCAAAAACACTAATGAGCGCGCGACCAAACAGCAAGCACTACGCCAAGGCGAAATACAAATACTTTGCGTGGTTGATATTTTTAACGAAGGTGTCGATATTCCAGAAGTTGATACTCTGTTATTTTTAAGGCCAACTGAAAGCTTAACACTGTTTTTACAGCAACTCGGCCGTGGCTTGCGCTTACCTGACAATAGCCAAAAGCAATGCTGCACCGTACTCGACTTTGTAGGCAATGCTAATTCAGAATATGATTTTGCCAGTAAATTCCGCGCACTAATTGGTAAAAGTAACCAACCAATAAAAACCGAGATTGAAAACAACTTCCCACATTTGCCGCTGGGTTGCCGTATTGAGCTACAAAAGCGCACACAACAAACAATATTAAAAAATATTCAGCAAGCCATAAACTCTAAACGCCGTTTACAGCAGCTGATAAATAGCTATTCGCAACATACCAATGACACGCTAACGCTAAGTAGTTTTTTACGCATAAACCCACAAGTCACGCTTGAAGATATATACAAACCAAAAAATAAAAAGCTCGGCGGCTGGCACTGGTTAAAAGGCGATGAAATACCCGCAGAGCAAGCCGATATTTACGCCGCATATTACCGCGCTATAAACACGCAATTACTCGGCTGCACTTCACTTAGCTATTTATGCTTTTTACGTGATTTATGTAATAACAACTTTAGCTTTATGCCAACACCGCAAAACCAACAGTACGCGCTTATGGCGCATTACAACTTTTGGGATAGCACAGGCACAAGCTTAGGGTTTAAAACGCTTGAGCAAAGCTTGCAAGCTCTTAAATATAAAGAGCTACAGCAGGAGCTTGCTCAAGTGATCACGCTATTAATAAACCGTATTCACCAACAAGAAAGCGATTTAACGTGTTTACCTAATCATGCAATAAAATTACACAGCCGCTACACGCGCCAGCAAATACTCGCAGCTTTTGGGGCGCACTCGTTTGATAAAAAATCGACCGCCCGCGAAGGCGTTTTAGAGTTTAAAAACCAAAACCTAGAGCTGTTATTTGTAACACTTAATAAGTGTGAAAAAACCTACTCGCCCACAACGCTGTATCACGACTACGCAATCAGCCCTACTCTGTTCCATTGGCAAACTCAAAACAGCGCCCGCCCAGAACACGGCCGCGGGCTAAGCTATATTCAGCACCAACAAACAGGCAAAAACATCCTGTTATTTGTACGCGAACAAGGCAAAGACGAGAACGGCCGAACCATGGGATTTGTAAACTACGGCGAGGTTAAATACCAAAGCCACAACGGCAGCCAGCCGATGAATATAACGTGGGAGTTAACCAACCCCATGCCAAGTGAAATGTGGCATGAGGCTGGGAAGTTAGCGGTTGGTTAACTGGCAGTTTGAAATTTAACTTTACTTTTATGAGTTATGAAGCGAATGATGTCCACTTAAGCCTTTGGTTTTCATTTTTGCATTTTAATTTGTTTCAAGCATGTTAATAGGCAGTTGTGTTAAGCCCGCGCGTTTATATTTATAGCGAATAAAGTTGGAAATTGATTCTTCATGATTTGATATGAGGATTTGTCTGTCATTAAACTCTACCCTAAAAAGATCGCAAAGAGATGCTACATTAATTTCATCCATTGATTGAACAGGATCATCAATTAAAACAAATGAATTGGATGCATAGACCTTATTTAAAGTTAAAAAGAAAGCCATGCCTAAAGCCGCAATCTGACCACTACTCATTGAGAGAATGGCATCATGCTCAGAATGTTCCACAGTACTAAACTTTAATACCTTACCGTCACCACTTGCTAAAAACAGCCCTAGACCTCGTTGGTAGTTTTGGATGAGGCGCCCACTATATATGTGGAATAATAACCCAATGTCACCAATCATTCTCTTTGTATATTGCTCTACAGTTGCTTCTATTGTTTTCCTACTAGTTACAATTTTCTTTTTAAGCTTTTCACCTGCAGCTATTTTCTTTTCCAGTTTTTCGACTTCGAGTTTCGTCTGCTGTAATTCATCGTGTTTAAACTGATTAAGTTGATCTGATAAATAAGACTTTTTATTTTCAAAATCTTCCAAGCTGAGTTTATCTATATCAGACTCATTAATGAAAGTGGAGGATATAATCGAGGCCCAATTAGGCGGAATCACATCTGACTCAGGCTGTTTAGCTTGCTCTAACGTATCTATTGCTTTTTGTAGGAAAGAGTTCTGGATGGCTTCACTACTTTCAAAAGTGCTATGTGGGAACAATTGATATTCAGCAAGTTCTTTAATAATTGACCTGGTACTATCAAATTTAACCGAAACTCTTTTTAACTGCTCGTATAAAGCTAGATTAAAGTCGAATAACAATAATTCTTTCGCTGTATTCAATTTTATTTTTATAGTATCTAAACAAAGCTTGATAGAGGTATTAATTTCCTCTATCTCCTTTGCAAATACGTCGATATTTTCTTTTACATCATCAATAACTTTTTGTGCAGCTTCTTCCAATGTACGTTTACTTTCCCAAGGAATATTACAAAAAGGGCAATTTAGTTCATCATTACTACAATTTTCGTGAAATTGTTCGAGTAAGTCTTTTTGTGCTTGGAGAAGCTTTAATCGCTTTTGGCTCTCTGAATCAGAAAGAAGTTTCTTTTTGTCTCTTTCGCCTATTAACTCCTCAAGTTCTTCGCTTTTAAAATCTTCAGATAATTGCTCAAGTTCTCTTTTTAATATTTTATCAGCCGCGGTTTCACATATCGCTATATTTTTATTGACCTGATTTAAATTTTTATTTACAACGCCGTAATCTTCATATTTATCTACAAAAAAACCTACAGTAAGTGCTATCTTGATATCTTCCTTTTTATTTAAGAGATCAACTATTTTGTTATTGCTCTGCCTAATTATTAATTCGTCTCTATTTGCAAGTATTTTTGCAACATTATCTACGTCAATAATTAGCTTATCGAATGCAGCTTGGTCTGAGGTAGTTATTGGGTCTTGAGTATCCCAATTTGGTATTTTTGTTGAGTTACTTAATCGCTTGTATGAACTTGAATCAGAGCTATCGGCCAATTGAGTGCTTAAATCATTTAATGTTGTTTTTAGCTCTCCTAAACGATCGGTATGTTTTTTTCCGACATAATCTTCATTGATTTGCGACTCTAAACTTTTGAAAAATTGGATCTGCTCTGATAATTTATCAGTGTTAATAAGGTGTTCTATACCTTTCTTTCTTTCATTAGCGTTTGTAGAGTGTAGATACCTATTCTCACCTTGCTCTAAATAATTGAGTAGACTGAAATTCTTAAGGAAATTTCTTCCGAGAAAATCTTCTATCAATGAATCAGATACTAGATTATTAAAATTATCTGAATCGAAATTTTCTAATTGATATAGTTTAAAAATAGAAAAGTTATCAGGAGCATTGTTTTTTTCATAACTTAAGTCTGAAGTTAACGCTACCCTTGCCAAGTACAGGGTGTCGTTTCCATCTTCACTTATTAATTCGGTGCGTATTACAAGGTTACCCTGTTTTTGTTTATTCCAGTACAAATTTTCTTCGAAGTGAGTCTTCTTTTTACCTTTTGCAATAATGCTATTATTGCGTGCTATAACCCTTTGAATTTTTCCAGTGAATAGCAATTCAACAGCGTCAAAGATACTAGTTTTTCCGAAACCATTTGGACCATCTAAAGTTATCAATGCAGAGCTTTTTAGATCAAAGTATGCTTCTTTAAACGGCTTAAAGTTTTCAATTTTAATTTTAGCTATTTTCCATTTCTTCACTGATTAAACTCCTTATAATCTCATCTGGCTGTGCATCATTATTCTGTTGTAGAATAATTTTTTCATATAATTCGTGAACATTTCCTTCTATTAATGCTTCATCTAGATAAACTTGTATTGGTTTTAAATTACCTTCTTTAATCGGTACTCTAATAAATGGTACTTTTATTAAGATTCGTGCTGCGACACTATACAAAGTAGGTTCTAAAGGGCTCTCTTTGTATTCGGAAAACCTTTTTTCATCAGTTACAACATTAAGTAAGCTATTGATATCATGGCCTTCTAATAACGAAAGCTCTGCATCACTGAAGTATAAAAAATATTTTTTAAAATAATATGGGTTTTCTTCAATACTAAATACCTTGGCTTCAATTTTTTTGAAATCAGCACGATGTTCCAAATTATGTAGGACAATTAAATCGGTATTCTTTTCAAAAGCAGGATCCGATTTGAATGCCTCGGGAGCCTCACTATTTACAATACTATTAAGCTCCTGAGGTGAAGTAAGAACTTTACTTTCGTATAGAGCTAAGAATCTCTTTTTGTCTCCATAAGCTTGAATTAAATAGCTCGGCTGATTATCGTTACCAGTACCATCTACTCTTTTATAGCCATGGTTGATAGCAAATTCTTCTATAATTTTTTTAATCATCTAATCTCTCTCCAGCAACTTGACAAGATATAACTCTTGCTTCAAAAGCTTTAGTAACATTGTTGCGATCATTTCTCGTGCTTAAAAATTGTTCTTCTAGGCTCTCTCTTTCAATTCCTCCTGCTGAACAAAACCTTTCAACGGGTGAAAATTGATTATCACAATCTGCAATCAACCACTCATATTCAACTAAGATATCAATTAGGTTTTCATCCTCCTTAAGTTGAGATACAAGATCTTCTGAAAACTTTATTTCTCTTACTCGTTTATTTGCCCTTATAGATGTTGGTAGGTACTTGTCCATTTTCTGACATTTGTAATAGGGTATTACGTTTGCTAATACAGGGTATTTTTTGATTTCTGCGATAATGTCCACGTAATCATAAACTCGCTCATTATTGATACTTTTTTCTGATGAACCTAAGCAAAGAGACTTCCATAGCTGTGAGAAATCAAGGTTATCAAGAGTCTTTATTTGCTTCAAAACTTTAACAAGCTTTAATTTTATATCTTTATCTACGCCTTTAAAGCTTGTGCTATTTATGTAGTCATAAAAATGAAAATATAAAGCCTTTTTTGCTATTGCTCTTTGATAATCAATGTCTTCTGAGTGCGCAACTTCTTCATGGAGTAAACTCTGAAGTTCTTTACTATAGATTCTTTCCTTATAAGCTACTTCAGCGGCCAAGATTGATAGGTCTTGGTTACAAGCATGTATATACACAACTTGGGACGCAATTTTACTGTGAAGAAGATTAAACTTAAAATCTATCAAAAATTCTGTTGCAGCTAGGTTGCGTAAACTTAAGTAGTCAGAGATCTTCTCTTTTACTTTTTTTTCAATATCTTGAAGATAACAGTAAGCTAGGTTTTGATCTTTACCCTCGTAAGAGTAAAATTCGACTACGTTTCCATCATCTTCTTGAAAGTCTGAAGAATCGTCTAGCTTAGAAGTCACATGAAAATAGCGTTTGGTATGCTCATCACAATCAATGTGCGTAGCAGCTGCCTTGCTTAATGCAGGTAGATAATCGTTTCTTTTATCCTTATCTAATGCTTTAACTTGGTGTGTAGAACCAGCTTTGCCATTTTGATAAATAGAAAAATCTTCTAGACTATCTAATTGAAGTTCAAATTCTAACTCATTAATTAGGCAGCAAATACTGTGGTAAAGGGCAACATGGCCTTGATATATAAAGCCACTCCAAGTTGGGTTAGCTGTATGTGGGAATGAGAACTCATGAGGTTGCACTTAATTCATCCTTTACTCTTAAGATTAATAGAATTTTAAATTGTTAAATTTTAAAAATATTATAATTGTATCTGCGACTAATATTTCTTATTTAATATCAATAAAGATTTTAGGATATTACTTCATAATACCTACGTGCTTTAATCAAAGATTATTTGAATGAAATCATGTAATTAAGAAATAAACACCCATTCCCTGCTATCACTCCGAAAATACTTATGTGTTTAAAAAAGGCTATAATTACGGGGTTTGCTCCCGACAAATTCCAAGAGCAGAAACACCTTTATGCCGTTTAAGTTGCCATGACTTCGCCATAGATGGCGAATACAAAGCAGTTACGTTCACATCAATTTTTAACTTGAGGACACAGTGTGATCCTCGGGTGCGCCGTGGGATTCCATAAGGTAGACGGCGGTATTTACCCTTTGGTTGCCATCGCCAACGCGATATAACTTCGAATAGAGGTTTTAAAATCCCTAAACTCATACGCCAATTTATGAGCGCGATATAAAATCGCACCTACACATTAATTACACCGAAGTTTAAAAGCTTCGCTTTTCGCGCGAGCAAGCTTTGCGGCTACAACCCAAAAGCGCGAGATAAACTCACGCCTACATTCATAAACACCAATCTACCAACACACACCAATTCCCCGTGATCACACCTGAAACTGAGTTAATGATGAGTAATTTACAGCATGGATGCTGTACAAAGCGTAGTTTGGCCATGGATGGCCTATCTACGCTGGTTACGTTCACATCATTAACGTAAGTTGAAGATAAAGTGTGATCCTCGGGTGCGCCGTGGGATTCCAAAGGGCGGTCGGCGCCAGCCGCCCTTTGGTTGCCATCGCCAACGCGATATAACCTCGAATAGAGGTTTTTAAATCCTTTAAACCCACATCAAAACACCAATTTATGAGCGCGATATAAAATCGCACCTACATATTAATTACACCGAAGTTTAAAAGCTTCGCTTTTCGCACGAGCAAGCTCAGCGCCTACAACCCAAAAGCGCGAGATAAACTCCCGCCTGCATCACGAACTGCAAATTCTGCCTTACACGTCATACCTTGGCTTTTCTTCCGCTACTAAATCCAGCCCAGCATTTGGTTGCTGATATTTAAAACTAGCCGCTTTTTCAAAACTGCCTTTCGCTACCCATAACTTTGCACTGTTAACCTGTGCAACCTGATACGCCCAATTACTTACTGCAAGTGACTTATCTGAATCACAATTAAAGTAATCACTAAGTTCAGTTGTTAAATGCTGGCTATTAATCACTAAATTTTGTTCTTGCCAGCGTTCGCGGTGAAGTTGCGCAGCTAAGAAGTCACTTTTACTGTTATTACAGGTGCTATGTGCTGCCACAAAGTTATGACCTAAATCATTTGCGTAGCGAGCAAACGGTATAAAGTGATCAACCTCGGTTTTACTGTTCAGTGGTTTTTCGCAATAAAAACAATTACCGTGCTGAAGCTCTATCAACACAGGCTTTGCCTTACTCAGTGCATTGCGATCAAAGCCGAATAAAAAATCATGTAGTTGGCTTTGCGGGCCAATTAAGGCTTGGTTATGCTTAATACTTTGAATTTTTTGCAGCCATGCATTTTTTGCTAAATAAACAACTAGGTCGTAAAAACGCCTAAAGCAGCCTGCAATACCTTCATTTAAGGTGATGTATGATTGGCCTTTAATATGGGGATATAAGAAACACTCTTCTTTGCCATTTAATTTTTGTAATAGCCACAGCGGGCCGTCTTTAATGGTTTTTAGTGTTGAACTGCGTATATTTTTCCAACCGTAGCTCTTTTTTAGCTGGCTAATAGAATTAATATTATTTAATTTTGCATCATGAAGCGTAGTTATAATCTTGGCTTGTTTATTAGAGTTGGTATTTTGTAAAAGTAGTTGCTCTCTATTATTACCAATTGCGCCAAATGGCGATGCTTGGTGCCAATATAAAGTAATGAATTTATCGACTAATTCATCAAATTTTATTTGTAACTGTGCTTGCGGATCGGCGTGATGTTTTTCGATACTAATATCAGCCAGTGCATGTAAAAGCGCAAACTTATAAGTAGCGCTAAAATCACCTTCAACTAATAAGCGCTGAATATAAGCAATAAAGTCGAGCTGTTGCTGCATTGATCCAATCATAAAACGTGCACTACTTTAATAAGTGCATTTAGCCATACTTCACTTTCGCGCTCTGGGCGCTTGTCAACACTTTGCCATTGTTTAATAGCTTTTAACTGCGTTTGGCTAAGTAAATGCGTTAAAGCATTTTCATTTAAATCGGTAAATTCACGCCCATTATGCACACGCTCTGTATCGCCATATTTAAACGATACATACAAAACGCCATTCGGTTTAAGCGCACGTTGTAGGTTTAAAAACACCAGCGGTAACTCAACTTTTGGAACGTGTAATAAACTAGCGCAGCACCAAATACCGTCGTATTGATTTATACACTCAAGCTCTTGAAAGGTTTTAACCGCTACAGGTTGTTGTAAGTAACTGCTTGCCAACTCTGCCAACTCTGGGCTTGCATCAAACGCACTTACAGTAAAACCCTGCGCTTTAAAGAATGCGGCATCGCGCGCACTGCCACAACCGGCATCTAAAATACTCCCGTGTTGTGCAACGTGCGGTAAAAACTCAGCATAAAGCGCCGACATATCAACGTTAAGTGTTGAGTCGCTAAAGGCTTTGGCGTTTTGATTGTAATAAGTAAGTGTGGTGTTTGACACGAGACTCACCGCTCCTTGGCTAATCGTTTAACAGCTAAGACACTGTTAATACTGCATTCATTATTTGTTTAATCTACAGGAACAGGCGCATTAAATATAGGCTTAATAAGTAGAAATTTTTAAATTAATACGCTGTTATTATTAAGTGCTTATGTTAGGTGATACATACGCAGTATAAAATTTAAAATGCAATACAAACGCCCTTCTATAAACACCTGCATACTAGGCGTTCTCATAATTACGGATGGTTTTTACATATTCATACAAACCCGCGCCGCTAAAATACAAAAGCTAGTTTATACTGTTGTAATAATGAGCAAAATAATAACTATGAGGCGTAATGAATAAATTAATTACCATATTTTTATGTTTGCTGTTTACGGCTCCATTTAATGTATTTGCTTGTGAAAGAACCTTTAGCGTGGCATCGCACGATGCTTTTTGGCCGCCTTATGTAATGGGCATTAACGGTAAGCTGCAAGGCTCGGAGGTTGATGCACTTAACATTATATTTGCTGACTCCCCTTTTTGTTTTGAAGTTAAGTTACTACCAAATTCTAAGCGGGCTTTTATTGAGCTTAAATACGGCCGTATTGATTTAGGATGGGCAGCAAGTTATACCGATAAACGCGCTAAATATGTGCACTTTAGTGATAACTACCGAACTGAAGTTATGCGTTTATACGAAAACAAAAATAATCAGCATAGCGTTAAAAACCTCGAAGACATTTTTAAACAAGGCTTTATTGTTGGCGCTAACTTTGGAAGCTATTACGGCGAGGAGTTTGAGCAATATAAAACAACGCATAAAAAACAGATTGAATACACCAGTGCAACCAGTAAACGCTTTGAAATACTTAATAAACAACGTATTGATTTTGCTATTGAAGACGAGTTAGTGGGTGCTTATTTTGGCCAAAAGGGCTCAAATATAAAATTAGTAACCAACATTGAGCATGTAAATAAAGACGATATTTATTTAATGTTTAGCAAAAAAACGGTGTCGGTTACTGAGCTTGCAGTAATTAATGAGCATATAAACAAAAACAAAACAGCACTTAAAGCGCTGTTTAAATACTAGGAGTGTAATGAAAACTTTATTTTTAACATTTACTACACTGCTATTTACTCACTTTAATGCCCTTGCGTGTTCAAAAACATTGGTAATGGGCACTAACGAAACTAATTGGCCGCCTTATCTTGTAAAACAAGATGATACATTTTTAGGCACAGAAGTGGATGCTGTTAGGGCTATTTTTAAAGATTCAAAATTTTGTATTAAATGGACTTATTTTCCGAGTTTTTCGCGTGTTCAAGCTGAGCTTAAAAATGGTCGAGTAGATATAACCTACGCGGCAAGTTATACAGAACAACGTGCTCAATATGCGCACTTTAGTTTGCCTTATCGCGAAGAAATAATGCTGCTTTATAAACATAAAGATTCGGCTGATGTAAGCAGCTTGGCTGATCTTTTTAGTCAAGATTTTACAGCAGGTATTAACCGAGGAAGCTTTTTTGGTGATGAGCTTGAACAACTCAAAACCAAATATTCAAAACAGGTCGTGCTTACTGCTCAAGCAAATAATCGATTTAGCATGTTAGATAAAAAACGAATCGACTATGTTATTGAAGACTCCGTGGTTGCGCAGTACTTTGTAAAAAAACACTCCTCAATTTCGCAGGTAAAAACTATTACACCGATTAACGTTAACAATGTGCATTTTATGCTAAGCAAGGAGTCGCTAACACTTGATGACGTAGCGACTGTTAATCAGTTAATTACCAAAAACGAGGCGGCTATAAAGTCAATTTACCAACCTATGCATTAAAACATAGCTAATAACTTATCTATTTGGCGCACCCTCTTTAGTATTGCTTGGCATTAGTAATTATTTACATTGTGGCTGTAAGCACATTCAACACTACATACACTAAAAATAGTAACTTAAAACCGAGAATTGCCGTTATTTTTACTTGGTTATAAATTAGCTGCCTTTTATCTTTCATTCGTTGTGGCTGATCTGTATAATTCGCCAGCTAATTTACCCTATTGTCTGGTTCTTGTTTGTGGCGTTTTGCTGCAGCGTACTCCTGTCAGTACTAATCTAGGATTACCTTTTTTGATCTCCACCGCAAATATTACGATGCAGTTTGGCGCAGAGCCGTTGTTTGAAAACATTTCAGCTAAATTTGGTAACGGTAACCGTTACGGTTTAATTGGCGCTAACGGCTGCGGCAAGTCGACTTTCATGAAAATTTTAAGCGGTGCGCTTGTTCCAAGTGCGGGTAATGTGTCTATTACTCCAGGGTTAAAAGTAGGTAACCTAAGCCAAGACCAGTTTGCTTTTGAGCAATACAGCGTTGTAGACGCGGTAATTATGGGCGACGTGGAGCTTTGGAAAGTAAAGCAAGAACGCGAACGTATTTACTCGTTACCAGAAATGAGCGAAGAAGACGGTATGAAAGTTGCCGATCTTGAAAGTGTATTTGCTGAAATGGACGGTTACACAGCTGAAAGCCGCGCTGAAGAAATTTTGCTTGAAGCAGGTATCGATAAAGAATTTCATTACGGTTTAATGGCAAACGTTGCCCCAGGTTGGAAACTACGTGTGCTTTTAGCACAGGCGTTATTTGCAAACCCTGACATTTTGCTACTTGATGAGCCTACCAATAACTTGGATATTCATACAATTACGTGGCTTGCTAACGAGCTTAACAAACGTAAATGTACGATGATTATTATTTCGCATGACCGTCACTTTTTAAACTCGGTATGTACACACATGGCCGATATTGATTACGGTGAGCTGCGTATTTACCCTGGTAACTATGAGAAATTTTTAGAAGCTGCGGGCTTACAACGCGAGCAACTTTTAGCTGAAAACGCTAAAAAGAGCGCTGAAATTGACGAGCTACAAGACTTTGTTAACCGTTTTGGTGCTAACGCTTCAAAAGCTAAACAAGCAAGTTCGCGCGCTAAAAAAATGGATAAAATTAAGCTTGATGAAGTTAAATCTTCAAGCCGTATGAGTCCATCGCTTTCGTTTGACGAAGGTAAAAAAATGTATCGTCAGGCGCTTGAAGTTAATAAGCTTGGCCATGGTTTTGATGGCGAAACGTTATTTAGCGGCGGCGACTTTTTACTTGAAGCTGGCGCTAAGCTTGCTGTAATTGGCGAAAATGGTGTGGGTAAAACTACATTTTTACGCTGTTTAGTAGACGAGCTTAAAAGTAATGAAGGCGAAATTAAATGGTCTGAAAATGCGAGCTTTGGTTATTGCCCGCAAGACAGCACTAAAGATTTTGATAACGATTTAACGTTGTTTGATTGGATGTCGCAATGGCGTACAGCTAAGCACAACGATTTAATGGTTCGTGGCATGTTAGGCCGTTTGTTGTTTACAGCTGACGATTCAAACAAAAAAGCGCGTAACTGTTCTGGTGGTGAAAAAAACCGCCTGTTATTTGGTAAGTTAATGATGCAAGACGTTAACGTGCTTGTTATGGACGAACCAACTAACCACATGGATATGGAAGCCATTGAAGCGCTTAATAACGCGTTGAAAGATTTCCAAGGTACGCTTATTTTTGTAAGCCATGACCGTGAGTTTGTTTCGTCATTAGCTACACGTATCATTGATATTAAAGATAAAAAAGTAATCGACTTCCAAGGTACGTTTGACGAATACCTAGCAAGTTGTGAAGAGAAAAAAGCGTAAACTTTTTCTTATTACTTATAAAAACGGTGCTAAATTTAGCGCCGTTTTTTTATGTGTAGAATTTGAGTTTAACTATAAATTAATAAAGGCTTAAATAAATAATTCACTAAGAGGTTAAGAGACGCTACGCTTTTAGAGTCAGTGATAAAATACTCGTTTCTGGCTTGGTTCTTCTCATTTACTCCTCTTTGGCTTCTCCTAGTGCAATAGTTTTTCAAGTAAATAGTTCACTAATGGTGATATAAGACGCAGCGCTTTTAAAGTAAGTGATAAAATAAAAAACACTGTTTTTTGACTTAATTTTTCTTAGTTACTGCAGCATCGCTTTCTCTTATGCAATTAATAGCTCTTATCGCAGAGCTAATTATTCACATTATTTTATTGGTAAATTCTGCATACCTCACTGCTTTAAATCTAGTCATATTCTCCTGTAAGTCTTTGTCACTTAATGCTAATGTTGATGGAGTGAATTATTTAAAACTTTAATAGCTAAACCAAGAGGTAACTATGTCTAATTGGGTTGAAGCAACAGTAAAAAATGTCACGTGGTGGAGCAAAACACTCTTTAGCTTAACCGTTAATGCAAACGTAGAGCCGTTTAAAGCTGGTCAATTTACAAAGCTTTCAATAATGGATGGCGACAAACGTATTGCTCGGGCTTATTCATATGTGAATGCCCCTGAAAACCCCGATCTCGAATTTTATCTTATTAACGTAATTGACGGTTTGCTCTCTCCTCGTTTAGCTACCTTAAAACCTGGCGACACCGTATTAATAGAACAACACGCAACCGGCTTTTTTACCCTTGATGAAATACCACAAAGTGATCAGCTTTGGATGTTAGGGACTGGCACTGCCATAGGGCCTTTTTTATCGATATTACAACAGCCCGATGTATGGAAAAAATACAAAACTATAAATTTAGTGCATGGCGTACGTTTTAATAACGACTTAAGCTATCAGGCACTTATTAACGAGCTATTAAGAGTGTACCCAGCACAACTCAACTATATTCCTGTTGTAAGTAGAGAGGAGCCATTACAAGGCTTAAGTGGGCGAATTACTAACGCAATTGAGAGCAACCGCTTGTTTGAATATGTAAAATTAAACCCTGAGCCTAGTAACGCGCAATTTATGATTTGCGGAAATCCACAAATGGTAAAAGACACAACCGCGCTACTTCTCGATAAAAACTTTACGCGTAACCGCCGTAAAAACCCCGGCAACATTACGGTAGAGCAGTACTGGTAGGCTTCAGTGGTGGTATTAACTACCCGATAACGTTAAAATTTGCTATGTTGCACCCTTATACTAATTTTATCAAAAATATGATCATTCTATCGCATTGAATAACTCACTAACTGCGTTAAAAATTATTCATATAGAACAGCTATATGTCACAATTTTCGCGTTGTTATTGCGCTATTTTTTAACGCTATAATAGATCGCCTATTTAATGTAATTGGTATTACACGTATTTAGTGTTCATTTTAGGAAAGTTATGAAACCGTTATCTATTATTTTAGCCTCATTAGTCACTACCGTTGCGCTAATTACTTATGCTGCAGAGCAAAGCGAGCCTGAGCAAAAAGAGCCGCAAGTTGAAGCTCAAGCAAGCGTTGAAAAGCCAAAAGTTGAAAATGAGCAATCAGTAACTCAAACCGACACTGACGACAAAGTAAATACGCTTGAATACAAAGCGCCAGAGCTTAAAAAGCCAACAATTGATGCGACTAAACCAGACGATTCAAAAGTATTAGGTAACGAGCAAATTAAACCTGCTGAAAAGCCTAAAAATAAAATAGAAAAAGCAGTGGCTGTAGCCGAAGCTGAAAAAGCAGTAACGCAAGCAAAAGAAGCACTTACAGTTAAGCAGCAAACTAAAGCTAAACAATCGCGCGAATCACTTGCTGTGGTAGAGCAGTTAGTTAAAGCATATAACGCACGTAACATTGAAGAGTTTCTTCGTGTATATGCCGAAGATGTTGAGTTTTATATTTTCCCTAATGAGCTATTATTTAAAGGTAAAGAAAAACTAATAGAACGTTACGGGCTAATGTTTAAAAAGTTAAAGTGTATTCACTCATCACCAATTAAGCGCATAGTGCACGGTGATATAGTGATTGATCACGAACTTTCAGAAACCTGTTCAACTGACGAAAACGTAGTTGATAAACGCTCAGAACTTATTTCGAGTTATCAAATTAAAGATGGGAAAATAGTACGCGTACTGTTTTTTAGATAAAGGCTTTAAATGCAAATAAATGACGACAAAAAAATTCGCTTAATGTATCGCATTGAGCCAGGTTGCCTTGGACCTAAGGGTGCTGAGCATATTGAAGATTTTTGTCGTTTTGCAAACAAGCATATTAAATCCCCCTTTTATGGCCAATTTGTATTTTTACCACGTTACGATAAAACCATAGACGAGCGACAATACAGCGTTAACAGCCGCAATTTATCACTTGCTCAAGCTCGGGCTTACTTAAAGCACTTTGATATTAATATTGAAGAATTTGAAGAACAACTCGACGAGCTCCTCACAAAAGCGATTGATTTATACTTTAAGCGATAGCGTTTAATTGCTGTTGCTTAGGTATTGCCTCCCCTCAAACGTACATTTTTATTTATTTTAATTATTATTAAAAAGCTGCGCGTCTACGGTAAGCATTGTATCGAATTTGACGTAATACGTTGTTTTGTAGATGTAGAGCTTGCTCACGTTAGAAGCGTAGCTTCTCCTTGTTTTGTGTATAGGGTTTGATACATATGTAGCTTAACAATTTTGTAAAAGCGTTGCTTTTAAACGCCAGCAAGCTGCACGTCTACAGGTGTTTATACCAAAGTTTAAGAGTATGACTTGTAGAGCACTTTCTTACACGAGAAGCACAGCTTTTGATTACTTACTCACCTAAAAATTACGTTTTTACATGCTGCCATGGCTGCCCCTCTACACAAAATTTTAAAAGCCCTAAAAACAAAAAAAGCGGTGTTAATTTTAACACCGCTTAATGCGAAATATATTTAGCTTTAGTAAGCTTGGATTACAACATAGGTTTTATAACATCAAACACAGCTTCTATATGGTCGTCTCTGTCGTTTAGTGCCGCTATGTAACGGTATTTTTCGCCGCCTGCGTTTTCGAATATTTCACGGTTTTCACCTTCTAGCTCTTCAAGTGTTTCTAGGCAGTCGGCGCTAAAAGCAGGACTTATAATAGCTACATCGGTAATACCTTCATCAGGTAAGGCTGCAAGAGTTGCGTCGGTATAAGGCTTTAACCACTCTGCTTTACCAAATCGACTTTGAAAAGTACTAATTACTTTGTCTTTATCAAGGCCTAGTTTTTCGACAACTAAACGCGTGGTTTGTAAACATAGGCAATGGTACGGATCGCCGCGATCTAAAAACAATTTAGGCATACCGTGATACGAAAAAACAATTTTTTGTGGCATACCATTCGCTTCTAAATCCTCACTAATACTATTAGCAAGTGACTCAATATAACGGGTGTTTTTATGATAGCCATTTATAAAATGAAGCTCTGGCACCCAGCGCCATTTACGCAGTACGCTCGATACAGCATCAAACGTAGAACCCGTAGTTGGGCTAGAATATTGCGGGTACATTGGTAAAATAATTATACGCGTTAAACCTTTATCACGAAGCTCTTCAAGACCTGCCTCTATTGAAGGGTTGCCATAACGCATTGCCATTACTACTTCAGTATTGGTATAACCTTGCTCTTTTAATAAGGTATTTAACTTTACACTTTGCTGGCGAGTGATGTGAGTAAGCGGTGAGCCGTTTTCGGTCCATATACTCTCGTATAATTTAGCCGAACGTTTTGGGCGTACGCGTAAAATAATGCCATGTAAAATTATCATCCATACCAAGCGTGGTATTTCTACAATGCGTGGATCTGATAAAAATTCGCGTAAATATGTACGAAGCGCAGCCGCTGTTGGTGCATCAGGGCTGCCTAGGTTAGTTAGCAGTATTCCCGTTTTTTGGTTAAAACGCCCATCATGGGGGTTGTCAGTAACCGCAGAAAATCGCGACACAGAGTGCTCCTTCAAGCAAATTCAATAATCTATTTTATGCACATTGTAACGAAAAAAACTGCGGTTTAGATCAATCATTTAGCAGTTTTCACCATTATTCTGAACGGAGTTGGTTTTTTCGATTCTAGCTGTTGGAGTTTTTCTATCGATTTACTGCCAAATACATGACCTTTGGGCAGCAACATTATGCCCGTATGGCTGTGTAGAGCATGGCCGAGTACCATTTGATCTTTGAGTTCATGGGCGTTACAAATTAGCACTGATCCTGCTGAACTTTTTTGTTCGTGTAGTTTTGCATGGCTTGCTTCAAGTGCACGTACAATTTTAGGATGATAAAACGATCCACTATAAAGTTTTACACTTTCGAGTGCGTCATCGTGGCGCTGCTTTTCATCACTTGCATTGCTCTGCTCAAACGCATCCCAATAGTCGCGCGCTAAACCTAGCACCATAGCGCCTATTGGTATGTCGTTTCCGGCAAGGCCTTTGGGCATTCCGTTTCCGTTAAAGCGCTCAAACTGATAATAAATAGCATCCGACAAGTCATGTAAATGTATTGCTGGCATTAACATTAATTGTGCAGTACTTGGGTGAGTATAAAAGGTTTTGCGTTGTTGCTCGTTTAAGCGGTTAACTGGTTTTTTATAAAGATCAGGATCCATAGCAAGCAAGCCTATTTGCGCCAAGTAACCAGCCATAGGGGCAAGATCAATGCTTTTTTGCGACAAGTTTAAGTAAAGTGCTATTTGTGTGCAGGTATTAGCAATATTTTGTGCTTTGTTGCCATCTAGGTAAGGGTTTGCGTTAACAAAATTATATAGCAGCTCTACGGTCGATTTATGCTCTTGTTTTTCGCGCTCGTTGGCGTCTTCAAGCTTTTTTAAAACCTGTTTGATTTGTAAGGTGCGTTTTTCTACCCGTTGTTCAAGCGAATTATTAAGCTCTAGCAACTCTTGGTTTTGCGCTTTAACTTGTGCCTCTAATTTTTGATTTTGTTTTTTTAGTGCAAATTTTTCTAGGCTATCTCTAATGCTACGAAGTAATAAATCGTTTTGCCAAGGCTTTTGAATATAACCATTTATTTGGCCCTGATTAACAGCCGCTAAGGTGGTTTGTATGTCGGCGTAACCGGTTAATAAAATGCGTTGGGTGTCGGGTGCCAGCGCACGCGCTTTTTCTAAAAACTCGGCACCGTTCATTACCGGCATACGCATATCGCTAATAATTAAACCAAACTCATGATTTTTAAAAAGTGTTAATGCGTTTTGCGGATTATCGCAAACAATAACCGTTAAGCCATTTACTTCAAGTAGTCGTGTTAACGTACGTAGTACTATTTCATCATCATCAATGCAAAGTACATCAACCTGATTTATTGGTGTGCTTGGTGTTACTTGAGTCATTGAGTCGCCTTTAAATTACTTCTGGTTAAATAATAGCTTAAAAAAATATTCTATGGTGTGTTTGTGACTACCTTTTATATTAAGTGGTATTTATATAATGGAGTTATTAGCAATAAGTGGATAATTACTCATGCATAAAATTAGGACTTGGCTGCACTAAAGTTGCAAATTTGCATACAGACGACTAAACGTTAAGTATAAAGTTATCTATATGGATGAAAGGAATGAATGGATCAGATGGTAATTTTGAACGTGCTTTTTTAAACGAACAAAAGCTGCGCTTGGCCGCAGAACAATTACTCAAAGATAAAAGCACCGTTTTAGTTGCCATAAATAATGAACTACAAAAAAAAGTAGCCGATTTAGAACACCAGCAAATGCTGTTTGTGCAAACCGAAAAAATGGCAACCTTAGGAACGCTTTGTGCAGGCGTAGCCCACGAAATAAATACCCCGCTTGCCTATGCAATGAGTAATATAGAAAGCTTACAAAATTCTACCCCTTTGCTTATCACGTTGCTAAAACTTAACGAGCAATACTTAAACAATGAAATTAAAGAGAGCCGTTTTAAACACGAAATAGACATACTCAATTTACAGTATCCGTATGCGTGGCTTTATAACAATTTGCAGGGACAAGTTAACGACAGCGTTGAAGGACTCAAACGAATAAAACAAATTGTGCATGACTTATTAAACTTTGCCCACCCATCCTCCTCGCAAGATAAGCAACTAACCGATGTAACAACGGGTGCTAATAATGCTTTAAGATTATTAAGTAACAAACTCAAACTATGCGAGATAAAAACGCGGTTTGAACCACT
Source organism: Pseudoalteromonas sp. SR43-2 (assembly GCF_014163885.1). NCBI lineage: Bacteria > Pseudomonadati > Pseudomonadota > Gammaproteobacteria > Alteromonadales > Pseudoalteromonadaceae > Pseudoalteromonas > Pseudoalteromonas sp. SR43-2. The sequence continues at coordinate 85,004 of NZ_JACJED010000014.1, forward strand.
ACCACTTATTTGGTGCAATTTATCGTCAATTAATCAAATTTTTGTAAATCTATTAATGAATGCTTGGCAAGCATGCGAGCTTGATTTAGAAAAAGGCTGCATTATTGAAGTCAATATTTTTGAACTAGACACAAATATCTGTATTGAGGTAAAAGATAATGGCTGTGGAATGAGTGAAGACACAATAGCGCATATGTTTGACCCTTTTTACACAACAAAAGAAGTAGGAAAAGGCACCGGTATGGGTATGACACTTGTATACGCTATGGTGAGCGATCACGGTGGAAAAATAGAAGTTAACAGTACATTAGGCACAGGTACGACCATTCGCTGCCTATTACCTTTAAAAGCGTAAACTAACGAACAAAACCACAATGTAAATAAAAAGTTAACAGATCTTTTTTTGAAGTTTAATGCCCTTGCAGCATGTATTTTAATCGATTAAAGGTGGTTTTTTCTTATCTTGAAATTTATTTGCATACTTAGACCAAATATTTAGTTTTTTTCATTTCTTTTTGTTTGCATATGTTGCTAGGATGTTTGCAACAGGTTATGAGCATCATAACCACACACATATTATTAAGAATACAAAAAAACAGGGTCGTCACTATGTCAACATACCGTTTAAACACACTTGCTGTAGCCGTTGCTTTCGCGTTCAGCGCACCAAGCATTGTTAACGCAGAAGAAGCACCTGTGCAAGCTGCTAAAAACATAGAGCAAATATCTGTATTAGGGTCGCGTGTATCTAACCGCACCTCTACAGAGTCTTCTTCTCCTATTGATTTAATTGACGCAGATGATTTAACTAAAGGTGGTTTTACCGAATTAGGCCAAAGCCTTCAAGCGACAGCGCCTTCATTTAACTTTTCGCGTACACAAGTATCAGACGGTTCAGATTTATTTAGACCTGCAACACTTCGTGGCTTACAACCAGATCAAACCCTTGTATTAGTAAATGGTAAACGTCGTCATAACCAATCAATTTTTGGCCTTAACGGTACAGTAGGCGCAGGCGCTGCGGGTACTGATATGAATGCCATTCCGCTAACAGCGCTTAAAGGCGTTGAAGTATTACGCGACGGCGCTGCAGCGCAGTATGGCTCTGACGCTATTGCAGGTGTTATTAACTTATCTCTTAATAACTCAACCGGTATTACAACGGGTTTTGTACAATACGGCGGCACAAGTGAAGGTGACGGCGACACTATTTCAGCAGGTTTAAACCGTGGTTTTGAATTAGGTAACGAAGGCGGCTTCATTAACCTATCGCTTGAGTACCGTGATGCCGACGGCACTAACCGTGCAGAGCGCGATACGGGTGGTTCGCTTAATGTTGAACCAGGTACACTAAGTGAAGATGTACGCTGGGGCCAAGGTAACTCAGAAAGTGAATTTACGTCGTTATTTTACAACATGGCATTACCAATGGGCGACGGCGAGCTTTACTCGTTTGGTGGCTACTCTGAGCGCACGGCGCTGGGTAATGGTTTTTACCGTAACTTTAACGAAGCCTCTAAAAACGTAACACAAGTATACAGCGATGGTTTTTTACCGCGCATATATAACGAAGCACAAGATATTTCAGTAGCGCTTGGTTTTAAAGGCGATATAAACACAGATTGGACTTACGATGTATCTGCTGTTTATGGTGAAAACCAATACGATTTTACATCACGCAATACATTAAATGCTTCTTACGCGGCTGAGTATTTATTTAATAACCCAAGTGCAAGCGATGCCGACATTGCAGCAAACTCAGGGCCTACTGGCGGTTACTCAGGTGGTTTTAGATTCGATCAAACAACGGTTAACCTTGATGTAAACGGTATTTTAGATATTGGCCGTAGTGAGCCTTTATATGTAACAGTAGGCGCCGAATACCGTAAAGAAAACTACGAAATAGTGCCTGGCGATGAAGCATCATACGCGTGTGGGTTAGCAAATATGGATACTTCGTACCCATCAGTAAACGATCCGGATCAATTTGCACAGTGTGGTTTTCAGGCTTATAACGGCCTTCGCCCTGAAGCGGCTAACGACAGCGACCGTAACAGCTACGCAGTTTATGTAGACGTAGAAACTATGATCACCGACGCATGGAACGTAAGTGGTGCACTACGCTATGAAGATTTCTCAGATGCTGGGGATGATTTAATTGGTAAATTAGCAACACGTTATGAATTTTCAGATGACTTTGCAGTACGTGGTGCACTGTCTACTGGTTTTAGAGCGCCATCACTTCAACAAAGTGGTTATACAGCTTTTACAACTAACTTAGGCTCAGACGGCACGTTAACGCAGTCGTTCACTGCAAACACCGGTACAGCCTTCCCAAGTGCGTTAGGCGTAGATAGCTTAGAGCTTGAAACATCAACTAACTATAGCGCAGGTTTTGTTTACGATGTAACAAGCGAGCTTTCGTTAACGGTTGATTTTTACCGTGTTGAAATTGAAGACCGTATTACACTTGGCAGCTTGCTTTCGGCTGACGATGTATCGTTTAGCTCAGAAGCGGTTGCAGCGCTACAAGCAACTGGTGCAGTGCAAGCTAACTACTTCTCAAACTCGGTTGATTCTACTACGCAAGGTGTTGATATTATTGCATCGTACCGCACTGAAGTTGAAGGCGGTAATTTAGGAGTAACCTTTGCAGGTAACCTAAACGATACTAAAATAGACAGCGTAAACGCAGAAGACGGTATTCCTGAAGCGGTTGCTTTTGACGATTTACAACGTAGCTTTTTTACCGACGGACAACCGAGCGAACGTGCAACGCTTACGTTTGACTACGAACGCGATGCCTACACATCAACCATTCGTTTTAACTACTTTGGCGAAACAGACGTAAAATACTTTGGTAACGACCATATTTCATTACCAGGTGAGCTTTCGCCTACGGGTTCATTTAAACCAACAAGTACGGTTGAGTCTGCTGTGTTAGTTGATTTAAATGTTAGTTACCAAATTAATGACATGTTTGCGCTTTCGGTAGGTGCCGATAACGTATTTGACGAAACACCAGATGAATTAGGCGACGACGAAGTACTTAATTTTATCACCAACGGCGCATTTAAATACCCTGTACGCGCATTGCCATACGGCTTTGACGGCAGAACGTATTACGCAAAAGTAAGCTTTAGCTTTTAATTTATAAAGTAAACTAAGTAATTATAAGCGCAGTTATTAACTGCGCTTTTTTTATGCTTTTTTATTATTAAAAAACTACCAAATGGATGTTAAAAATACTTGCGCGGTTGAAAATTAAGCCTACAATCGCCATCTCTTAAATAGGCCAATATAAAGGCCTCTTTATTATTTAACTTAAAATAACCATTAGTTGATAGGAAATATATGACTAAAAAATCTAAAGCAAAAACCGTAAACACCAGCGCGGTAGACACAGGACGAGGCGTTATAAACCACAATGCACTAGCGGCGATGGTCACCTCTAAATTATTTAAACCACAAGTGGTTAAAGCTAAAAAAGGCAAAGGCTCGTTTAAACGCAACAACAAGCATTCAGGACAAGTGTCCTATTTAATCGCGGCTTAAATAGCACCGATCAAATAGGGCTTTTGAATATAGTAAGCGAGGTTTTATACCTCGCTTTTACTTTTAGTTCTTTATTATTTTAACTTCCAAGCTGTCCTCTAAAATCGCAGCGCCTCTAAACCTCTTTGTGAATAACAGCCCTTAAAATATGAATGCACAAAGAGAAGAAAAAGAGGAGTAAATGAGCAGACAAAGTCCATTTTTTTAAGCTATATGATATTTCACCATCGAGGCGCTGTGCGTTACACAAAGAAAACACGAGTAATGTTAGTCACTGCTCCTTGTTTTCTCCTTCACTTCTCGGTGGTGATTAAGTTACTTGTTACTAATGCAGCCGACTAAATGTAAAAGCGGTGCTTTTAAACGCCAGCAAGCTGCACGTCTACAGGTGCTTATACTCAAGTTAGAAGTGTCATTTTTAACCTTTAAAACTATTATTTTTAACTGTTTGTGATGGGTTTTCACCAAATAGTTGCGTGTAATCTTTAGCAAATTGTCCCGCGTGCCAAAATCCCCAATTGGCTGCTATTACTGAAATAGGCTTATCTTGGTTTGGTTTTTTTAGCTCTCGCCTTACATTATTTAAGCGTGTTAAACGTAAAAACCGCAAAGGGTTAATTCCTAAAATACTCTCAAAGCTATACTGAAGTGTGCGCCTACTTACAAAGGAAAGCTCGCACAGCTCGGTTATTGTTATTGGGTTTTGTGGATTTGTGGCCACGTAATCTTTTACTTTATCTACTACGGCTTTTCGGTGTTTATAACTTGGCGCAATATTTTGCTGCGGATTGTCTGCTTGTAATAAGTGTAGTGCCAACATGTTTAGCATATCTTGCTGTGATTCGGTTCTAAGTCCGAAGCCCTTGCCTACAACCATGCTATTAATTATTTGTCTTGCCGTTTGCAAAGATGAGTTGCTCACTGATAAACGAGCTGATTGTGCAGATGCCAGGTTTTTCAATGTTACGCCTTGGAGCTGCGCCATATATTCAATTGAGTTCCAATCGATTACCAAACCATAAATATTAAATTGCTCGGGGGTTATCAGCTCAAAGTCGTTATCACTTGTACGGCACATAAATTGATTACTTGCCACACCTAAACCATTAATTTTACTTTGCTGCGACAGACAAGGAATACCAAGCCAAACCGAATTAGGGGCTATGTTACATTGCTGACGAAGCGCTCGCTCAGTGTATTCTTTAAACACATGAATATTGGCGTAATCCGTTTCTTCAATACAACCATAAAAGCTGCCGTCGCTCATTTGATCGTATTTTTGCTGCCATTGAGTAAGGCTATAGGCTTGCTCGTCTATATCGTGTGTTTGCACCTTGCTCTTTAGTGGTGCGTTGTAGCTACTTTGCTGCGCCATATAGGGATGCTCTTTTTCGTTACACTTTTATTATGGTTAAGTTAACACCGCTTTACGTATGTAACCAATTGAATTGGATTAATAAATAATCTTTTGCCGAAATTCGATAGTTACTTGGTACAAAATAAGCTGTCTTGTAACTATTCAATATTGATTTATAGCTAAAGATGCAGCAAAACCTATACCAAGGTTGATCATATTAGCTATGTGGAGTAAATCATGGGGCAAGCGTACAGTTACACTTTAGGTACACACACTTATAAATTTAAGAACTTAGCCCAGTTAATGGCTAAAGCTACACCTCAGCGTTCGGGTGTTCGCTTAACGGGCGTAATTGCACAATCAGCACAAGAACGTGCTGTGGCACAAATGACATTGGCGGATATTCCTCTTAAAACATTTTTAAATGAGGTACTTATTCCCTACGAAGATGACGAAATTACACGCTTAATTATTGACGAGCACGATGCGAATGCCTTTATGGCTATTGCACATTTAACCGTAGGCGATTTTCGTAATTGGCTTTTAAGTGACTTTGCAACACCTGCTGTACTTGCAAGTATAAGGCAAGGTATTACACCGGAAATGGCTGCTGCAGTTAGCAAAATAATGCGCAATCAAGATCTCATATTAATTGCTAAAAAGTGCCATGTTACGAGTGCTTTTAGAAATACTATTGGCCTCCCTGGGCATTTATCTACACGTTTACAACCAAATCACCCAACTGACGATATTAATGGTATTGCTGCATGTATGCTTGATGGGCTGCTATACGGTAATGGCGATGCAGTAATAGGTATAAACCCTGCAACCGATAACGTTGCCCAAGCCATTAAATTAATGACGTTAATGGATGATGTTATCCAAAAGTACGCCATACCGACCCAAAGCTGCGTGCTCACCCATGTTACTAACACCATTGAATGTATAGAAGCTGGCGCACCGGTTGATTTAGTATTTCAATCAATTGGTGGCACAGAGGCTACTAATTCAAGTTTTGGTTTTAATTTAAATACCTTAGCTGAAGCGCAAGATGCGGCTTTGAGTTTAAAGCGCGGCACTGTTGGCAATAATGTGATGTATTTTGAAACTGGGCAAGGCAGCTCGCTTTCTGCAAATGCGCATCATGGGCTTGATCAGCAAACGTGCGAAGCTCGCGCTTATGCCGTTGCTCGTAAGTTTAACCCGTTACTGGTAAATACCGTGGTGGGGTTTATTGGCCCTGAATATTTGTTTGATGGTAAAGAAATTACCCGAGCAGGACTTGAGGATCACTTTTGCGCTAAGTTACTAGGCATACCGATGGGATGCGATGTGTGTTACACCAATCATGCAGAGGCTGATCAAAACGATATGGATAACTTGCTTACGCTATTAGGTGTTGCTGGTTGCTCGTTTGTAATGGGAATACCTGGCTCTGACGATATTATGCTTAATTACCAAACTACGTCGTTTCATGATGCATTATATGTTCGCCGTGTACTTGGCTCTAGACCTGCCCCCGAGTTTGAAGCATGGCTAAGCAAAATGAAAATAATGCAAAGCACTTCCGATATTACACTTTCAGATACCTTGCCTCCCGCTTTTGCTAAACCTCTGGGTGCAATTACTGGAGGTGGCTCATGAAATCACGTTTAAAACAGAGCACTCCTTTAGATGACTCAGTAAACGAGCATAAAAATAACGGTAATGTAGTGCATAACCCTTGGAGTGATTTACGTCGTTTTACCGACGCCCGTATTGGGCTTGGGCGTGCGGGTATAAGTTTACCCACCTCAGAAATGCTGGCTTTTCAGCTATCTCATGCACAAGCACGCGATGCGGTGAGTTTTCCGCTTGATATTAACAAAATGACTGAGCAACTAGGCAGTATTAGTGCTCTAAAAGAGGTTGCCCCTCCCCTGCATTTACACAGCCAAGCCGTTGACAGGGTTACTTACCTTCAGCGACCCGATTTAGGCCGCAAGCTTGATGAAAATGGTAGGCAAATACTTCTCAGCTATATGAATAAACAAAAGCACACTACACAGGCTAAATACGATTTAGCGATTGTAGTGGTTGATGGACTCTCCTCGTTAGCAGTACAAAAAAATGCATGCCCATTTATAACAGAGCTATTAGCGCACCTTACAACAGACAAGCAATTTAAAATTGCCCCCATTACTTTGGTTGAACAAGGTCGAGTAGCAATTGGCGACGATATAGGTGAGTTGCTAAATGCGCAGGTAGTTATGGTGTTAATAGGAGAGCGCCCAGGACTTAGTTCGCCAGATAGCCTTGGCTTGTATTTAACATGGGAGCCTAAAACAGGACTTAACGATGCATGTCGTAATTGCATATCGAATATTCGCCCAGCAGGCCTACCTTATACAGAAGCGGCTAGGCGTGCGCTGTACTTATTACGTGAAGCTAAAAAACTAAAACTAACTGGGGTTAATTTAAAAGACCGTACACAAGACGATGTAATTGAGCATCAGGTTTCAACCACTAACTTTTTAATTGCTGAGTAATTTTAATTAAAAACACATGAAATAAAACAATAAAAACTAAACATCAACGGAGAAGGGTTATGTCTACTAATAATACAGAGTACCTTGCTAAAAGACAGTTAAAACGAGGTACTGCGGGGTGGTTATTACTCGCAGGTTTGGGTGTGTCGTATGTAATATCGGGTGACTTTGCAGGTTGGAACTTTGGTATTGCCGAAGCGGGTTGGGGTGGCTTTGCCATTGCTGCAGTGTTAATGGCAGTTATGTATTTAGCGCTGGTATTGTCGCTTGCTGAAATGTCAGCTGCAATACCTGCAGCAGGCGGTGGTTATAGTTTTGCGCGCCAAGCTATGGGGCCTGCGGGAGGCTATTTAACCGGGCTTGCGGTATTAATTGAATACGCCTTAGCACCCGCTGCTATTGTTATTTTTATAGGCTCTGCAGTTGAAGCCCTCACTGGATTTAATGGACCATGGGTATATGCATTATTTTACTTACTATTTGTGGGAATTCATTTAGCAGGCGTAGGAGAAGCACTTAAAGTAATGATGGTAATAAGTGGTTTAGCAGTATTAGCTATTATTGCAACGGCTTTTGTTTTAATTACAAATTTTGATGCATCACGCTTATTTGACGTCCCCGTAACCGATGCAGTGGGAGCCAGTGAGTTTTTACCTTTAGGTTGGTACGGGGTTTGGGCTGCATTACCGTTTGCCATGTGGTTATTTTTAGCGGTGGAAGGTGTACCGCTTGCTGCAGAAGAGGCAAAAGATCCCGCTAAAGATGTGCCAAAAGGCATTATTGGTGCAATGATCTTTTTGTTATTTACTGCTTTTTTAGTTGTTGTTTTAGTGCCTGGCGCTGGCGGTGCTGCTGCAATGGGCGCAAGTGCTGTACCTTTGGTTGATGCATTAAATGCATCGGGTAGTGAGGGCTTAGCAACTGTAGTAAATATATTAGGGCTTGCGGGTTTAGTTGCTTCGTTTTTCTCTATTATTTATGGTTATAGTCGCTTAGTGTTTGCTTTATCTAGAGCCGGATATTTATCGCGTTCGTTGTCGATTACGACTAATCGCAAAGTGCCAGCACGTGCGTTGATTGTACCTGCCGTATTTGGTTTTTTAGTATCACTCAGTGGCGAGGGTGATTTAATACTTGCAATGGCTGTAGTAGGTGCAACTGTATCGTATGCATTGATGGCGCTGAGCCATATTTTGCTACGCGTTAAACAACCTGATTTACCTCGCCCGTATAAAACCCCTGGTGGTGTAGTAACTTCAAGTATTGCTTTAGTGCTTTCGCTTATAGCATTAACCGGTGTGTATGCGTTCGACCCTCGTGCATTTTTATACACTATGATGCTGTTTATTGTGGGCGCCGTATATTACTTTGGCTACAGCTCAAAACACTTAGTTGCTAAAAGCTCTGATGAAGAGTTTGCAATGTTGGCAGATGCAGAATCTGATTTAGAAATGGCTAAGTAAATATTAATAGTTATTATAAGTGAGGCTAGCCCTCACTTATATTTTTATACAAGCAACACGGTGTAAAAATAGTGCCTGCATGTAAACATCAAGCCCCTTCTCTACTTTATTAATACCATTTAAAGCTAAAACTTTATGCTGCCGCGTAGCGCTTTGTTTTGCCCATGTTTGGTTTTTTTGTCCATGCGCTTTCGCTGTGAATTACGGCTGGGCTTGGTGGCTCGGCGCGCCTTATTAACTACCGTAGCACTAAGAATTAAATCCTTTAAACGCTTAAGGGCATCTTCTCTATTTAGCTCTTGGGTACGATGGCTTTGCGCTTTAATAATTAAGACGCCGTCTTTGGTAATTCTTGTATCATTTAAGGCAAGTAAGCGTTCTTTGTAGAAGTCAGGTAATTTAGAGCGGTTAATGTCAAAACGTAAATGAATTGCACTTGCGACTTTATTAACATTTTGACCACCGGCACCTTGCGAACGAATAGCTGTGAGCTCTAGTTCCCATTCATCGATAGTGACAGTATTTGAAATTGTTAACATTGTGTTCAGCTCTATTTGTCAAAAATGTATTATATCATCAGTACATTAGCTTGTGGTGAATCAACTAAATTCTTAGAACTTAAATAAATTCTCATAAATTGTACTATAAATCAGCCAATATTTTATTTTGTGTTGGCAAGTGTTGCTTATTAGTTTCTAATTGGCACTACTTTAATACTAGGAAATGCTCAATGAAAAAAATACTTGTATCACTTAGCTTATTAGCGATGAGTTTCTCAAGCCTTGCAGAAGATATTAACGAAGGTCAACTTCAAAGCTATATGAAAGCACTGCCAGCCGTAACTAGCTGGGCAAGCAGCCAAGAGTCGTTAAAAGACTTAGATTTAGCAAGTATGCTAGGTGGCTCTGCAGATCAAAATGTTGGCGAACAAAGCTCTTTAGCTAACAGCGCATTAAGCATGATTAAAGAACAAGACCTGTACAAAAGCTTTGCGAGTGTTACAAACCGTTACGGTTTTACGCCAGAGCAGCTAGTAACTGTAGGTTCTGAAGTATCAATGGCTTATATCGAAAATCTTAAATCGGGCCTTTCGGCTGATAATCAAGAAACTGCTAATAAAGTAATGGGCGGTTTTCAAAGTATGAAAAGTGCTAAAGATAAAGGCGCTAGCTCATTAATGGGTTCATTTGGTAAGTCATCAAGCGCAGCTGAGGAGTCTACAGAATCTTTAGTAAGCGAAAACAACCTTGAACTTGTGAGCGAATATATGCCACAACTACAAAAGCTTTTTGCACTTTTATAAGTTTTATTGCTTTAAAAAAAGCGGGCTTATCTATCCGTGAAATTAAAACGCGTAAAAAACGCGGGAGTATTCAATACTCCCGCGTTTTTATTTAGCGTACAGATTATTTAAGATCGAACCTGTCTGCGTTCATTACTTTTACCCATGCATTTACAAAGTCATGTACAAAACGTTCTTTATTATCGTCTTGTGCATAAAACTCACTTAGTGCACGTAAAATAGAGTTTGAACCAAACACTAAGTCTACGCGTGTGGCAGTCCATTTAATGGTGCCTGTTTTGCGTTCAACAATATTGTAAAGACCTGGCTCAAGTGGCTTCCAGTTGTTGGCCATGTCGGTTAGGTTTACAAAAAAGTCGGTAGATAGCGTGCCTACATTATCAGTAAATACACCATGTTTAGTGCCTGCGTAGTTTGTGCCTAGTACACGCATGCCGCCCACAAGAGCAGTCATTTCTGGCGCTGTTAAGCCCATTAACTGACTACGCTCTAGTAATAACTCTTCAGCTGATACTGCGTAATCTTTTTTCAGCCAGTTTCTAAAACCATCGTGAATGGGTTCTAGTACATCAAACGATTCTGCATCAGTCATTTCATCTGTTGCGTCTCCTCGCCCTGGTGCAAATGGTACTGTTACATTAACACCGGCTTGTTTTGCCGCTTGCTCTACAGCCGCTGTGCCACCTAAGACGATTAAATCGGCCATGCTTACTGGCTTAGATAAACCCGCTTGTACTTTTTCAAGGGCACTGAGTACACTTGCTAAGCGCTCTGGCTCGTTACCTTGCCAATCTTTTTGTGGTGCTAGACGAATACGTGCGCCATTTGCGCCACCGCGTTTATCAGAACCACGATACGTACGCGCGCTATCCCACGCTGTATTTATTAAATCATTCGCGCTTACACCGCAATCAAGTAGCTGTGCTTTTAAGCTTGTGATTTCATCGTCTGATAATGTGTAATCAACGGCTGGGATTGGATCTTGCCAAATTAGGTCTTCGCTTGGCGCGTCTTTACCTAAGTAACATGCTTTAGGACCTAAATCGCGGTGAGTTAGCTTAAACCATGCGCGTGCAAATACATCAGAGAAGTATTCAAAATCGTTATAAAAACGCTCAATAATTTTACGGTACGCAGGATCCACTTTCATGGCCATATCGGCATCGGTCATCATTGGGTTTAAACGAATTGATGGATCTTCTACATCTACTGGTTTGTCTTCTTCTTTAATATTTACAGGCTCCCACTGATGAGCGCCAGCTGGGCTTTTAGTGAGTTCCCATTCGTAATTTAAAAGTAAGTGGCAGTATCCGTTATCCCATGTTGTTGGGTGTGTAGTCCATGCGCCTTCAAGGCCCGAAGTTACAGTATGACGACCAAAGCCGCCTTCTTTAGTGCTGTTCCAACCTAAACCTTGCTCGTGTACATCAGCTGCTTCTGGCTCTGGGCCTAAATGCTCTGCTTTACCATTACCGTGGGTTTTACCCACTGTATGGCCGCCCACTGTTAATGCTGCGGTTTCTTCGTCATCCATTGCCATGCGTGCAAATGTTTCGCGTACATGAGCCGCAGTTTTAAGAGGGTCTGGTATACCATTAACACCTTCAGGGTTAACGTAAATTAGGCCCATTTGTACCGCCGCTAATGGGTTTTCCATGGTGTCTGGTTTTTCTACATTGTCATAGCGCTCATCACTTGGTGCTAACCATTCTTTTTCAGCTCCCCAGTAAATATCTTTTTCTGGATGCCAAATGTCTTCACGGCCGCCTGCAAAGCCATAAATTTTTAGCCCCATTGATTCGTATGCCATGTTACCTGCAAGGATAAATAAATCGGCCCATGAAAGTTTGTTACCGTATTTTTTCTTAAGTGGCCATAAAAGTCTGCGTGCTTTATCTAAGCTTGCGTTATCTGGCCATGAATTTAAAGGCGAGAAACGTTGGTTTCCGGTACTTGCGCCGCCACGACCGTCAGATAAACGGTACGTACCCGCAGAGTGCCATGCCATACGAATCATTAAACCACCGTAATGACCCCAATCGGCAGGCCACCAATCTTGGCTGTCGGTCATAAAGGTTTTTAAGTCGGCTTTTACTTCGTCTAAATCTAAAGATTTAAATGCTTCTGCGTAGTTAAAATTAGTACCGTATGGATTTGATTTAGTATCGTGTTGATGAAGAATGTCTAAGTTGAGTGTGTTTGGCCACCAATCGGTGTTTACTTTAGAAACAACTGAATTACTACCGTGCATAACAGGGCATTTACCCGCTGTTGGGTTGCTCATTGTGAAATCCTTATAATAGAAAGGTAAAATACTTAATCAATCAGTATTATTGCTTATGTGTTTATAACTTTTTAAAAAGTAACGGTTATTTTTATTTAATAGGCTTACTTTTACTCAGCTTACCTACCTAAGTGCTTACGTATTCTTAATATAGGCGTATAAATTATGCTGCGCCAGCCTCAACATACTATTTAAAACGATTGCTCCAATTTATATTTTTGATTGCCCTTACGTTAATGATGTATTTAACGATAGGCTTAAAGTCGCATTTAAAATAATAGTAAAAAGGTTAGATGGCGCTCATATAAGGTATTACGCAAAATAAAAATACAAAATCGGTGAATCAACCTTAATCTTTTTACTAGACCTGTGATCGAATTGAAAAATTTCGGCGTAATGGTATGTGAAGGGTTTGAAAGTGGCTTTAGTTTACTTAAGTGCACATTGGAATACCCCCCTTCACCATGAAATTGTAGTTAGATAGTTATAATGATAAAGGTGCATTACTTAAGCCCAATGCACCTTTACTTTATAAACCGAATACTTTGAGTATTCTTATATTTTTAACTAGTTGAATTGAATTAAGTATTTGTTCATAAAGATTCAGTTAGTATGAAGTTGTTCTCCTGTGAATCCCTACGACATATTGTTGTTTTAAGCAGTTTTTGCCAGCTCACCTTGAGCTGGTTTTTTTTGCCTATTTTTACTTAAATTACCTGAGCATGGGTAATATGCTCACGCTTTACTCTATTATTGCTAAGCTCGTAAGGCTAAAAAATCCTTACAACTATTGCTCCTATCTAAATTCGGTCAATTTTAATCCTGAAAAGTAAACACGCCCTAGTGCCATTAAGCCCTGCATGTTAAAGTTATTACAGTAATTAATTTAATTAGGCGTACCAATGCGTTATTACCTATCTGTACTTTTTGTTTGTTTAACTTTGTTTTCGGGCATAGTGAATTCTGCTGAAAAACAACCAGCTTCACCTACTGCACAACAAGAACAGCAAGCTCTTCAACAACTCAAAGAGCCTATGTATAAGCCGCTAATGGAGCGTTACATATTAGATGAGCTAAAAGCAGTTAGGCAAGATCAGCAAAAGCTTCGTGAAGATGTAACTAAGCAAGTTACTCATGCGCAGCTTGATACTGCCGATCGCGCATTAACGTACACTACAGATACCATTAATAATGTATTTTTTATAATTACCGCTACGGCGTCGATTTTAGTTTTAGTGGGTTGGAACTCGTTGCGTGATGTTAAAAACAAAGTAGAAGATATTGTAAATACGCGTGTGAGTGTAATTACAGACGAGTATGAAGACCGATTAAAAATTCTTGAAGAAAAACTACGCGTACGCTCAGAAGAAATACTTAGCAACCAAGAGCGCATATCGGTGACTAACGAAGTTCATTCGTTGTGGATGCGCGCAAACCTAGAAAGTGATTTTGCAAATAAGATTGAAATTTTTGATGAAATACTCAATCGCAAACCAGAAGATGTGGAAGCCATTGCTTATAAAGCCGATGCACTACTAGAAATTAATGAAACAGCACAAGCCATTGAGCTGTGTAATCAAGCTATTGATATAGATAGTGACTATGGTTATGCCTATTGGCAACGAGCATGTGCTTATGCACTAACACATAAGCATGCTGATGCCTTAGCCGATATTAAAATGGCGCTTGAATACTCTCCAAACTTACGTAATGAACTATTACATGAAAGCGCATTTGCAAGCCTACATGACAACGACAGCTTTAATACGATAGTAGCGGGTGAAGCCGTTTAAGCACTAAGTATTTAGCCTGTATGATTAGGCGTAACATCATAAAAAAGGGCCTTGGCCCTTTTTTTGTTTTTAAAGGTAAAGTTTGTTGTGTAATTAAGTAATTAGAAGCTACGCTTCTCGCGCGAGCAAGCTTAGCGCTACAGTAGAGTTAAGATCTAAAGTGATTAATTCACAAAGAGGTTTAGAGACGCTGCGCTTTTAGAGGAGAGCTTAGAAGTTAAAATAATCAGAAGTTGCGCCTCTAACATGAGCAACAAGTCATACTCTAAACTTAGTATAAACACTTCTGTTGACGCAGGTTATAAGCTTTTGAAGCAACGATTGTACTTTTATAATGCCGAGTCAGCATTGGTTTTGCTCTTCTCATTTGCTCCTCCTTTTCTTCTCTGCGTGCATATTGTTTTTTAGGGCTGTTATACACAAATAGGTTTAGAGATGCTGCGCTTTTAGAGTAGTTAGCTTAAGTAATTAGAAGCTGCGCTTCTCGCGCGAGCAAGCTTAGCGCCTACCTGAGAAACTTACACTCAGCAATTTAATTTACCTGTAGACGCGCTGCTTGCAGGCGTTTAAAAACGTAGTTTTTAGGATGGGTGATTAAGTAATTAGAAGCTGCGCTTCTCGCGCGAGCAAGCTCTGCGCCTACAACACAGCGAATCACGTCAAAATGCGATGCAATATTGTATAGTGGCTCATTTTCTTCAGGCATAAAAAAAGCCGCATAAAATGCGGCTTTGGAGGTTTAGTCTCACTTCACTTTGGGCGTGTCTCCAAAACTTAGTGAATACGTTACCAAGGAACTGTTATATTGATTAGATAGACTCTAATGCAATTTTAACCATTTCGTTAAACGTGCTTTGACGCTCATCAGCAGGTGTTGCTTCGCCAGTAATTACGTGGTCACTTACTGTAAATAATGCCATTGCGTTTGCGCCGTATTCAGCTGCAACGCCGTATAAACCAGCTGTTTCCATATCTACTGCTAGCATGCCTAACTTGTCTAAATCTTTATAGAATGAGTCGTCTGCTTGGTAGAAAGTGTCGGTTGTAAATACGTTACCTACTTTTGCTTCTATTCCTAGCTCTTTAGCGGCGATTACACCGTTTAAAAGTAAGTCAAAGTTAGCAATAGCAGCAAAGTCGTAGCCACGAACACGTGCACGGTTTACGTTTGAATCTGTGCTTGCACCTTGTGCAAAAATTACGTCACGGATTTTGATATCTGTGCCAATACCGCCACACGTACCAATACGTATAATATTTTTAACGCCAAAGCTTACAATTAGCTCACGTGCATAAATAGACATTGATGGAATGCCCATGCCTGAACCCATGATGCTTACTGGCTTACCTTTGTAAGTACCAGTGAAACCGTACATGTTACGAACACCTGTAACTTGTACTGCATCATCTAAAAAGTTTTCAGCAATATATTGCGCACGTAGCGGATCGCCTGGCATTAATACTGTTTCGGCGAAATCACCAACGTTTGCACTGATATGCGGAGTACTCATTAATTGTTTTCCTTTTTATTTGGCGTTGTTAGCTCATTTAAGAAGCTGTCGCCGTAATCAAGCGCAGATAAGTTAAACCACTGTGCCAGTGTTTGACCGATATCTGCAAAGCTGTTGCGCTCACCTAGTGGTGTGTTACTCATACCTGGTTTATATGCAATAACCGGTACGTATTCGCGAGTGTGCTCAGAACCTGGAAAGGTTGGGTCACAACCGTGATCTGCAGTGATCATTAATATGTCATCTGCGTTTAACTGCTTTAGTATAGTTGGTAAATAGTCATCAAATTCTTTTAATGCTTTTGCATAACCTACTGGGTTACGGCGATGACCAAATTTTTCATCAAAATCAACTAGGTTAGTAAATATTAAGCTATGTTCTGGTGCGCTTTTCATTACTTCACTGGTTTTTTCTAGCAAGTTCATAAGCCCGGGTGCTTTATGCTTTTGGGTTATGCCCTGATGCGCGTAAATATCTGAAATTTTACCAATACTAATTACTTCGCCGCCGTCTTTTGCTAGTACATCTAGCAATGTTGGTGCTGGCGGAAGCACTGAATAGTCGCGACGGTTACCCGTTCGAGCAAAGTCTTGGCTATTTGAACCCAAAAATGGCCGCGCAATCACTCGTCCTATATTCATTTCATCAAGTAGCGCCCGTGCGATTTCGCAAACTTGATAAAGCTTCTCTAGGCCGAATGACTCTTCATGCGCGGCTATTTGAAACACGCTATCAGCTGAGGTGTAACAGATTGGTTTACCTGTTTTTACGTGCTCTTCACCTAGCTGTTCTAAAATGGTTGTTCCCGATGCATGGCAGTTGCCTAAAATGCCAGGAATACCAGTACGAGCTATAAACTCGTCTATAAATTCTTGTGGGAAACTTGGCTGTGTTTTTGGGAAATATCCCCAATCAAATAACACAGGTACTCCTGCCATTTCCCAATGACCTGATGGCGTGTCTTTTCCGCTAGATAATTCTTTAGCGTAACCCCATGCTCCTTGAGAAGCTTGGCGGTCTGAAATTAAACACGGTTCTCCACCGGCAGCTTCACATGCATCCACTAACCCAAGTTTTGATAGGTTAGGAAGCGATAATGCAGCGCCTGTTTCGTCGTAATATGCTTTTAGTAAGTGAGCGAATGTATTAGCCCCAAGATCGCCGAATTTATCTGCATCTGGTGCTGCACCGATTCCTAGGCTATCTGCCATTAAGATAATTGCTCTTGCCATTTTGACCTCACTTTGATTCTAGGTGGTTACTTTATCCGCTGATCGATTTTTCCGTACAGGACAAAAGTCCTGTTTCATAAAACCTAAACATTATAAATTTGCATTCTTAAGCGAAGCAAAAGAGATTAATCGTGTCTTTTTTGCTATTGTGATCTACCAACAATATATCCTTCTGTGTGGGTGAGAACTTTAGTGACACGAACTACTATTATAGCTATTGCAGGCGCGTCTGCGTCGGGCAAATCTCTTTTTAGCCAAACTATATACAATGAATTGGTTAATGAGCTTGAACCAGGCGCTATCGCCATTATTGAAGAAGATGCTTACTACAAGGATCAGTCGCATTTACCGATGGCGCATCGTACGCAAACGAATTACGACCATCCTGATGCATTTGAACATGCGTTAATGCTTGAGCATTTAACACAGCTTCGTAGTGGAAATTCAGTTGAAGTACCAACGTATGATTATGCACAGCATACACGTAGCGAGAAAACTCGCCGAGTGCCTGCTGCTAAAATACTCATTGTTGAAGGTATTTTATTATTGAGTGACAAAGCGCTTAATAAAGAATTTGATATTAAGGTGTTTATAGATACGCCTTTAGATATTTGCTTAATGCGTCGTATGCAACGTGATATGGAGCAACGAGGCAGAACATTACAATCTGTTGTTGAGCAGTATCAAGCAACTGTTAGACCGATGTTTTATCAATTTATTGAGCCTTCTAAGCATAACGCAGATTTAGTTGTGACTCGAGGCGGCATGAACCGCGTTGCGATTGATATAATAAAAAGTAAGATAAAATATTTACTACAAGAATAACAACGGGAAACATTTGTATGACAACATTTATGAGCTTAGTAGGCATGTGTGTGCTACTAAGCATTGCCTTTGCGGCATCAACTAATCGCAAGGCAATTAATTTGAGAACCGTTGGTATAGCATTTGCGATGCAAGTGGTTATTGGCGGTTTTGTCCTGTTTTTTGAAGCAGGAAAAAATGTGTTAACGAGCATGTCAGCAGCCGTATCGTCGGTTATTGGTTATGCAAACGACGGTATTGGTTTTTTGTTTGGCCCACTTGCCTCACAAGACACATTAGGTTTTATTTTTGCGATTCAAGTTTTGCCCGTTATCGTGTTTTTCTCAGCACTTGTTGCTGTGTTGTATCACCTTGGCATTATGGATTGGATAATTAGGATTTTAGGCGGTGGTTTACAAAAATTATTGAAAACCTCTCGCACAGAATCGCTTTCAGCGACGGCAAATATTTTTGTTGGCCAAACTGAAGCACCGCTGATAGTTAAGCCATTTATAGCAACAATGACTAAATCGGAATTGTTTGCAGTAATGGTAGGTGGCTTAGCCACTGTGGCAGGCTCTGTAATGGCCGGTTATGTTATTATTGGTGTAGATCTTAAGTATTTAATAGCAGCGAGCTTTATGGCTGCTCCAGGCGGTTTTTTAATGGCCAAGATGATTGTGCCAGAAACTGAAACACCTAAAGATAACTTAGCTGATTTAGATTTAGATGACGAAGATAAGCCTGTAAATGTAATTGATGCAGCAGCATCAGGTGCAGCAAACGGTATGCATTTAGCACTTAATGTAGGTGCAATGTTACTTGCTTTTGTAGCGCTAATTGCACTACTAAACGGTTTATTAGGTGGTATTGGTGGGTGGTTTGATTACCCAACATTAACGCTTCAAGAAATATTAGGTTATGTATTTGCTCCTGTTGCATGGTTACTAGGTGTGCCATGGGATGAGGCAATTATAGCCGGCAGCTTTATTGGTCAAAAGATAGTAGTGAACGAGTTTGTTGCTTACTTAGACTTTATAAATTATCGTGATACGTTAAGCGCGCACACACAAGCAATTGTTACTTTTGCTCTATGTGGCTTTGCTAACTTATCATCGATAGCCATTTTACTAGGTGGGTTAGGCGGTATGGCGCCTAGTCGGCGGAAGGATATCGCACGCTTAGGGCTCAGAGCAGTGTTAGCAGGATCTATGGCTAACCTTATGAGCGCAGCAATTGCTGGGTTTTTCCTCTCGCTAGCTTAGAAACTTATTGAGATGAACACCGGTGTTGCAAAACAAGAGGATAGCGCTTTAAGGGGTTAAAGCTCTATCTGACTTGAACGATACTTCACCAAGGGCCGCAAGGCCCTTTTATCGTTTTAGGCCTTCCACATTTATACACTCCCCAACCTTCAAGCTATTTAACCTTATTTATGGTTATATAACTCAAATAAACCAATATCTTAGTAACAAATTCACATAAATATTTTTTGTGTTTTTCGTATTTTCATCCACACTTATATTACTTAAGCTAACCGACTAACGATCCGCTATTGTGAAATATATTCTTTATTCTCTTTTTTTAATTTGTTCTGTGTATGTTCAAGCAAAAGAACCCATCCTTGTTGTTACAGAGTTAGCACCGCCAAACCAGGTGTTGATTGATGGTGAGGTAGCAGGTGAAGGCACTCAATTTATTAGAGATATATTTGCTGAGGCTGATCTAACACCTAACATTCAAATGTACCCTTGGGCACGTGCTTATAAAATTGCAGATGAGCTTAAAAATACCTTTATATACAGCCTTGCACGCACTGTAGAGCGAGAAGACAAATTTTATTGGATAGGACCTGTCGGACGTTTTGAACTAGGCTTTATTGGCCTATCAGAGCGAGATGATCTTATTATAAACACTACTGAACAAGCCAAAGTGTACAAAATTGCTATGCAGCGCAATGACTTTTCAACACAAACCCTCGCAAAACTGGGGTTTGAAGTTGTTTTAACCTCTGATATTCAAAAGTCATACTCTTTACTACTAGCTAAAAAAGTAGATTTAATTGTAGATGATCCTTTGTTCATGCAGCAGATGAGTGATTATCTAAAGCTCAAACCAGCACACTTAAAGTTTATTTATAAAATAGATGAGCTAACAATTGATGCTTATTTAGCTGCAAATAAAAAAACAGATATGCATTTAATAGAAGCACTGCAAGCTGCATTTTTAAAAATAAAGCAAAAGAAAGGGCTGCCTTACAGGCACTAACATTAGCGCTTATAACGTTTTTTATAAGCCGAAAAGTTATCCTTCTTTTTAAGCTTTTCAAACTCCCTATTAAAACGCTCTACAATGTAATTGGGTACTGATTTATTAAACGCGATGTAGTTACCTGCTATCTCAGGTAATGGTAATTCCTGCAGCCTAACGACATCGTCTTCACTATACCCAAAAGGCGAAAGTTGATAACCAATGGTGTATTCAGAGCCTAAAATCAAATCTATTTTACTATTTAAAAACAAGTGCATATATTGCTTTTCATCACCTATGGACAAAAGGTTTTTACCTGCTTCAAACCCTACTTTTTTAACTATAGATTCGTAAATATCCCCTCTTACGATAGCAAGTGAAAACTGCTTAGCTTCATTTAAGCTATTCATTTTTAACTGAGTATTTTTTTTAAGTTTATAAAAAAATGTTTCACTGGATGCCAAAGGCCCTACCCAATTAAAAATAGGCGTTCTTTGAGATGTTTTAGCGATAGAGATAATACCTGAATGCTTTTCTTTTTGGACTAAGCTGTAAGCACGTTTCCAAGGAAGTATTTTAAATTCACAGGTAATGTCTGACGCAATGCATACATCTTTTACAATATCGAGATTTATGCCAACAAGCTGACCCGCTTTGTTTTCAAAATTGTATGGCGAAAAGTGCTCAGTGTAGACCGTGAGCTTGAAATCTTCAGCCTGTGCGTAATGACTAATAAATATAAAAACAAGTATAAGGAAGGATTTAATGATAACGATACCTACTGATGAACTTACATTAATAATAGGTGCAGCTTAGGTTGTGTCAAATTTCAGACACAAAAAAAGCGCCTTAAGCGCTTTTTTTCATTTTACTTAAAAAGTAAAATTATACAGCTGTGATGTTATCAGCTTGTGGACCTTTTTGACCTTGTGAAAGAGTGAACTCTACACGTTGGCCTTCAGCTAAAGTTTTGAAACCTTCGCTTTTGATTGCTGAGAAATGTGCGAAAACGTCTGGGCCATTTTCTTGCTCGATGAAACCAAAACCTTTAGACTCGTTGAACCACTTAACTGTACCTGATACGATGTTAGACATTGTAATATCCTGATATAAAATAAAAAATATGCTCATAAGAGCGGGTGTAGCAAAAAATGAGATGGTACTTTAAAAACTTCAGGACGGTACTACAAGTATTACTTATACAACATCGAAATGGAGATTTATAGCTTACATGCTTTCTTTCTAGCTGCAGCCCACTATATAGATTTTTTAAAATATGTCAAGTACCTATCTATAATCAGAATAATAAACAACCAAAACTACTTTTAGTTGTTATTAAAATTCAAATTCTAATGCGAGCCTAAAACTATGGTTTTTTTCTGATTGGCTTATCTCAGTGATGAAACCCGCTTCCCATTTTAATTGCTTTTGCCCATCAAAGCGCTGTAAACCTATAAAGCCAGGCCCGATACCAATAAAGTCTTCACCTACGTAAGCCTCTATAGAAGGCTGGAAAGCAGAGCTATATCGATAGCGATATTGTGCTCTAAACTCACTTTCCCATTCGTTTTTAATGTCTTGCCCCCACTCATAAACCAAAAAAGCATTTAGCGTAAGACTTGTTTTTCCAAATTCTTTTTCGATCACAAAACCCGAAGTTGCCTCATACACATCTTCGTTATGCTTTTTTTCAAGCTCAAATAACGCGCCCCAATCAGCCCATAATTTACCTTGTTCAATTAATTGCCAACGTAGTTCAAGCTCATAAGCTTCTAAACCAAAGTCGCCGTTGTCATCTCGCTCACCAACTAAATAGCCTTCTAGTGCCATTGTATCGTTAATAGCACCGCCACCACCCAAACGCTGCGCTAGTATGTTGCCACTATCTGTTTGGTGCGACACTAACCGCCATTCAAACTCTCGCTCAAAAGGTAAAACATAGGGGTGATATACCTTATCAACAACAATTCCATCGGCCTTTGCTGGGATTGAAAGTACCAACAAACAAAAAACGGTAAAGCTAAGCGCTAAATATAGGTTGAGTGCTTTCATACACGTTCCTTAGATATTGAAGCCGAAATAACATAACAAAGTGATAAAAATATCACGCTACTTGTACTATATATAAGTACACTCATTAGATCCGGGGTAGCCTCGTAACCAACAAGGGCACGCAGTACGCGCCCGAGCTCAGAGTTTTCGCTTAATACATCGCGTAAATCCCACACGGTTGCGGTGTTGGTAATTAAGTCTATTTGGCTTGCCAAATCTAGTGCAACTAATAACTTAGCCGCGCTGTTAAAAGCAAGCAAAGTAAAAAGCGGATACATACCAAAGCGGTGCTTAATTGCATTCATTAAAAAGCACAGCAATACGCTAAAACTTAAACAAATTCCAACACCTAATAAAGTGCCAATAAATAAGCTTTGCCCTGCATCATTACTTTGCCAAAAACTGGTGAGGTAAATAATATAGTGGCTTAAATACAATGTTATTGTGCTTATAACAGCAATATAAAAAGCCGCTGATTTTTGTTTTATTGCAAATACTAATACGGCTATAAATATAGTAATACATAGCCCTATTTGTGAGTACTCTAACCCTTGGTGTTCAAACCACTGGCTCACCCATGATGCACTTTGCATGTACAAAAACGACATGAGCGCGCCAATTAATAAAGCAGACCCTATTTTTAAAGCGCTTTGTTTTTTAACTACTTGTAGTAGCACTAATAAAATAGCCACAGGTAGTAATTGATTAAGGCTCATGACTAAACTAGTTATTAGCATGCTGCGCCTCCTCATCACCAACTATTACAACGCCCCTTGCTGTATTGGGCGAAAACTCACCAAAAAATTCGTAATACCCTTTACTAAGCGGCCCTATATAAATAATGCTTTTACGGTTTGGGTAGAGTACTTTTTCTCTGTTTAGATCAAAGCTATCAAACTCTTCAGGTGTGCTATCTTGGTTTTCTATCAATAGTTTTACTTTTTTATTCGCGGGAATGGTAATTTGTGAGGGATAGAACAAATGATCTTTTAAAATAATAAGGTACTCTTTACTCGCCGCGTTAAACGACAAAAATAGCAAACAACAAAGGCACTGATTAAATAGACGTTTAGTCACTTTTCACTCCTGAAAAAGTAACCTTAACGGTTAGTCCGCCTAAAGGGCTATTCGCTAAATGAATAGTTGCGCCATAAATAGCAATTATGTGTTGAACAATCGCCATACCTAAACCAGCACCTTGCTCGCCTGATGGATGCTGATCACCACCTACGCGATAAAAGCGATTGAATATTCGCTCTTTTTGCTCTTCAGTCATACCCGCACCAGAATCATCAATTTGCCAACTAAAGCCGTTATTACTTGATACTAATTTAATTATAATTTGACCATTTTTGGGTGTGTACTTTATGGCGTTGCTAAGTAAATTAGCGATGAGTGTGGTTAATGTAAACTCATCACCATTAATAACAAAATCATCGCCTTCAAGACTAATGGTTTGGTTTTTTTCATCTATTTTGTCGTATTGCTCCGATACGACTTGCTGAGTAATCGTTAGCAATGATTGTTCGCTAAATTGCCTCTGCCATTGTTCAGGCTGAGTGCGCCCTAAAATTAGCATTTGCTCAACAATATTACTTAAACGGTTAATGCCCTGCGACATAGCTTGTAATTCTTGATGGTCTTGCAGATTACTTTGTTTATTAGCCAAATTATGCACATTAATTTTTAAACTACTAAGCGGGGTACGTAACTCATGGGCTGCATCTGAGGCAAAAAATCGCTCCCGTAAGTAGGCAGTTTCTACGCGTTTAAATAAGTCGTTTAAACGATTAATAACCGGTTTAATTTCTTCATCGGTTACTTGCCAGTTAATTGGCGTAAAATCGTTAGCTTGGCGAGACGCCAACTGCTTAGATAATCGGGTAAGAGGGGCTAATGCGTATTTAACAAAAAAGCTAATAAAAATAGCAAGCAGAGGGACTGCCCATAGCATAGGTAACATTGCGGATAAAATAACGGCTTCAGCTAATTCAAAACGCTTTGCCATTGGTTCAGCAACGATGACTTTACGGGTGTTTTTACTCATCACAAATACCCGCATACGCTGCCCTGCTAGATTGGCCGTTTGAAAGCCCTCGCTAAAACTAATTTGGTTATTCGTTAAACTCGATGAGCCACTAAGTAAATTATTATTTTGCCAAATTTGATACAACAACTGAGCGCTATTATTACTTACTTGTACTGCATCTGTGCTTAGTGCCAATGGTTGCTCAATTAAAACGCCAGCCACTATTTTAAGCTCATCATCAAGCAAAATTTCGCCGTGGTGCATACTTTTTTGATAGCCTTTTACTAATGCTAAAAAGCAAGTTAGCACCATCATTGAAAGTAAAATTAAGGTCAGACGTTTACGAATAGACATTTTCAACCTCGAAAAACAAATACACCCTAACGCTTACCAACCACGTAGCCAATGCCACGTAAGGTTTTAATAAAATCGCTAGGGAATTTTTTACGAAGATGATGAATATGCACCTCTATGGCATTAGAGCCAACTTCTTCACCCCATTGGTAAAGTTTGTTTTCGAGTTGTTGTTTTGATTGTACCCTTCCCTGATTTTCCATCAGCGCTTTTAAAAGCATATATTCTTTTCGCGGTAGTGTAAGTGACTGCCCACTTAGTTTAACTGTATGAGCAGAAGTATCCATTACTACATCACCACAGCGCAATAAGCATGATTGCGTTTGGTTAATGCGCCGGCTTGCTACACGTAAACGGGCAAATAGCTCAGCGGGGTCAAACGGCTTTGCAAGGTAATCATCTGCCCCCATATCGAGCCCTTGGACTTTGTCGTCAATACTGCCGCGAGCAGTTAAAATAACCACCGGTATTACTTTTTTTTGCGCTTTAATATGCTTTAAAACTTGCGAGCCATCGCCATCAGGCAATCCTAAATCGAGAATAACAAGCTCAATTTCACCACTAGAAAGGCACTCTAAGGCGTGTTTTACTGTGCCACTATGCTCTACGCTGTAGCCCTCTTGACGCAAAGAGCGAATAAGTCCTTGCGCCACTAAATGATCGTCCTCAACGAGTAATAAATGCATTATCTGTTTATCTTTTTAATTTTTTATCTACTTTTGCCAATAGCTGACTTATTGCTTGTTGACGATATTTATCTGCTTTTGCCCGAGTATCACGAATCCCAGCAGCTTGTGCTACGAGTAGTCGTGCTTTAGCTTGTTTATAATCGCCTTCGTCATACAAGTATTCACCGTATAAGTAATTAGTATCAATGCCTTCGAGATTAAAAGCGAGCGCTTGTTTAAATAATTTTTCAGCTTTGTCGTCATCACCAAAACCAATTGGCCAACCAGGTACTTTGCTATAAAGCGTTGCAAGGCTTGCGTAAGCTGAGCCATTTAATGCAGTGCCATCAATCGAGAGTGCATTTTCGAGTGACGCTTTTGCTTCTTTTGCTAAACCAAGTGCGCCCAAGCCCCCTTTTGCGCCAGCAAAACTAGCTAACACAATGCCATTCCAAATATGTGTTTGCGCTGAGCTTGGATAGTTTTTAACAAATAATGCGCTTTGCTCACTTAGTTGCGTAAACGCGTCTATTTGCGCATCGTCTTCAAGTTCGTAATTAGCAATTGCCCACTTTTGTTGAATATCGGTTAAGTCTTGCGCTTCATCTGCGTGTACTGCAGTTGCAAATACAGAGGTTAGTATTAAATAAAATGCGAGTGTAAATTTATACATAATTTTGCCCTTGTGTGTTTGTTAACTTAAAAAACGTTTAATTTTAGGAAGTTGCTTTGCAATAGCATTATCAACAACGTTTGGGAATACGCCATTTATGCGTGCAAATAATTTTTCAGGAAAACCAATAAAGCGCCTTGTTTGGTTTGAACTTATAAGTGCTAATAACTCTTGAGCAACTAATTCTGGCGAGTCCATTTTATTACCGAGTTCTTTATTCAGCGCACGGGTTTTGCTGTTATTAATGGTGGTGTCAGTGGCTCTTGGTGCTAGGTAAGCGACTTTAACACCCGAACCGTTTAGTTCGCGCGAAAGCGCCTCTGTAAAGCCACGTAAACCGAATTTACTGGCGCAATAAAGCGTTTGAAACGGGTAGCCAATACTGCCAAACGATGATCCCACGTTAACAATAGTGCCTTTGGTATACGCTAACTGCCCTAAAAATAGCTGGCATAATTTAATAGGCACCGACAAATTAGTAATGAGCATATTATCTATTTGCTCATTACTTGTGTGCTCTAAGCTTTGCATTGTATTTATACCGGCATTGTTAATAAGTAACTTAACGCCGCCGAGTTGCTTAGCTTTTATTGCTAGGTTAATACGTGCTGTATCGTCGGTTAAATCGCCCGTAAATATTTCACTGTCTGGGCATGCACGGCTCAGTTTTTCAAGGGCTTGGGTATTTCGCCCTACAAGCAGTAACTTCCACCCTTTTGCATATAGGGCTTTAGCAATCGCTTGCCCTATTCCGCCTGTTGCACCAGTGAGCACACACAAAGAACTACTCATGCCAATTTGCCTTGTGCACGTGCTTTAAAAAATGGTTCGTCATCGAGTCCACGAAATATATCGCCGTATAAACGATAAAAGCACTTTGCACCATGAAGTATGGCTTGCTGATCCGCCTCGTCTGTTATTTGGTTCATTAGGTTTTCAAAAAACTTTACATGCTCTATATCAAGCGCGCCGTGAGAGGTTAAATAACTAAATGCTTTTTTAGGTAAGCCCACAGCATTTGCAATGTTTGAAGCCGCGCCATCAGCAAGCGCTATAGAAGTGCCTTCAAGCACATGCACCATGCCAAAAAAGCTCAACGGATTTTTACGTGCAATGGAGTCGTACGCATACGACACCATCATTTCGGTAGCAAATTGCGGCTGACTACACCGTACTGTTTCTTTGTCAAAACCACAGGCTGCAATGTCATTAAGTACCCACTCTTGATGACCAATCTCTTCTTCAATATATTCTGCGACTGCTTCGCGCAGCCATTCTTGATCGTCGGTTAATCGTGCACCAACCGACATCATTAATGGCACAGTGTGCTTAACATGGTGATACGCTTGCGCTAAAAACGAGGCGTATTCTTCAAGTGATGCTTCGCCTTTAAAAACACGCTGGATAATCGGCGCTGCAAGCAGGTAGTTTTGTTCTTGTTTAGTTTGCTCTTTAAGGGTGTTAAAAAAATCACTCATTAATTACTTCTCCAAGTCGGTAAAATTGCTCAAACACAGCATGGTACTGCTTACTTATGGCACCTCGTTTTGGGCGATTATTTGTTGTTAATAATCCTTGTTGCACACTTAATGGAGCAGCTAAACGATGCCACTTTTGAATTCGAGCATAGTCGGGTAGTTGTTTATTAATTGCGTTAACGTATTGCGCTAACGCTGGGTTACTTAGCTTTGAATCGGCGTAAATAATGGCGGTTAAAAAAGGTCGACCTTCACCAAACACAACCGCTTGTAAAATACCGCTTTGGCTGAGTAATAGTGATTCAGGCCACTCGGCACTGATGTTGCGACCCATACTGGTAATAATTAGATTTTTTAATCGGCCTTTTATCAATAAAGTATTTTGACGCTGCTCGACTAGATCGCCGGTTGCATACCACTGGTTTTTGTTGTGAGGTTGATGGTTTAAGTAACCTAAAAACAAATCGCCTTTTATAAAAAGCTGACCATTTTCAATTTTGGTTCGAATATGAGGTAACACAGAGCCAGCACTGTGGATGTTATCGTTTGTGGGTGTATTTAAACTAACGACAGATGCCGCCTCAGACAGCCCATAGCCTTGGTATACCGGTAAATTTAAGCTACGCGCTTTGGTTAATAGCATTTCGCTGACAAGCGCACCACCTACTGCAATAAACTGTAACGAACTAGGCGGTTGCCACCCATCTTCTGCAAAAGTAACTAAGCATGCTAATAGTTCAGGCACTAAAATAAGCGTATTTGGCTTAACTTTATCAATAGCAGCTATAAGCTGTGCGGGCTGTTTTAATGCAGTACCAACAAAGCCTAATTTATTTAACGGCATTAAATGCACTGTACCGCCACTTTTTAAAGGGGCATACACACCGGCTATATTTTCAAGCAATACAGCAAGCGGCAATAAACATAAATGCACAGGCTTTTTAATATTAATTTTATCGCACAGAGATTGAGCTACCTGCATTTGGCTCTTTGCAGATAAACACACGCCTTTTGGTTGCCCAGTCGATCCTGATGTAAACGTTACTTTTTGAGTTTCTGGAAAATAACTGCCGGGGTTAGCTACAACGATTTCGTAAATATATAATGTGTAAAACTCAAATAAAGTAATCGATGCAGTCGGCTCCCCAAGTAAAGGGTTTGCCGTGTCGCTCATAAATAAATGTGCGCCACATTGAGCTAGTACATATTGAGTTTGTTGTTCACTAAAAAAGTGAGCAATTGGCACAGCCACTTTATTAGAAACTGCAGCAGCGGCATCAATAACAAGCCAAGCTGGCGTATTATCGAGCTTATAAGCAATACATCTGCCGTTAAAGCTTTGTAGTATTTTTACTACTTTTTGTATTTGCTGGTTAAACTCACCACCGTTAATTTCAAGTGTTTGATCTTTATTATGGGCAATAATTAATGGCGATACTGCATGGGTATTATAGTAATTCATACATTCACCAACGCATTTACCAAAGAATTGATATTTGAGTGGTTTTGCTGCATCAAACTAAAAAGCATTGGGGTATTTAATACTTGTTGGTGAGCTTGCTCTAGGCTCGCAATACATACTGTTGGTTGGTTAGCGTAGTAACTGCCCCACTTTAATGGATTCTCAACTACAAAACTGCTCGCAAGTGCAATTTCGGTACACGTAACACCAAGTAAGCGCAATAAAGCACGCACTTTGTTGGTTGCACAAAACACCAAATGTTTTGCCCCTACACTTTGTAGAGCCTCGTTAACAATAATAAAATGTGCCAGTGTTGCTCTTCGATTTGTAGAGCAGAGATTACCAAGTTCAAAAATTTTATTGCGAGAAATACTCTCATTTAAAAAATCTTCAACGGGTGATGCTAAATACTGTTCAATAAATAATGGCGAAGTTGCTTGCCTTAAACCCAATGTGCATTGCCCTTCGTTTGTCGTGTATTGGCAAAGTAATGGCATAAAAGAGGTAAGCGTGGCGTTATAAGCGACTAAAAACCCTTCTTTAACTGTGTTTTCTAACGCACTTCTATGCTCATCATTAATGCGAGCACTAACAAAGCGTGAGTTATTTTGAATATAAACGGGTGATGAAGGTAGGTGTGCTAATTGCATAAACATCGCTCATATAAAGTGTATGTTTGTAACTTAGCGAGCGAAACTTAAAGAAGACTTAAGAAACCTTAATTTAAATAAAAAAGCGCCTTAATTATTAAATTAAGACGCTTCAGGATGAAAACTGTTTAAAAGCTTAATAATCTATTAAAAATTATAAGCTATCGACATTTTAAATTGCGTAGGCGCCCCCGGATAAACCCACAAAGCGTTGTAACTACTTTGAGCGTAGTCTTCATTAAAAATGTTATTAATGCTCACATTTAGCTCTGTTTTATCTGTTAAATTTAATTGACCAAACAGGCCGACCAATTCGTAACTTGGTAGTCTAAAGCTCAAATCTGCGGCATCACCTAGGCGGCTGCTGGTATATTGGTAACTTGCACCAAATTCAAGCTCTTTACCCATTAATGCTGTTTGATGGCTAAGTGTAAGGTTTAGATTGTTTTTTGGTACATTTACCAGTGGGCTGCCTTTTTCTATTGGCACGCCCCAATCGGCATTAATAATGTCGTTTGCTGTGGTGGCATCTATATAGGCGTACGATAAGTTAAATGCTGTTGCATCGGTAATATAGGTATTTAAATCAAGCTCAAACCCTTTGCTATCAGCTTTACCAATGGGAGCCGAAAAACCAACGTTTACAGGGTCTGCTACTAACATATTACTTTTAGAAGCATCAAAAAATGCCACAGTACCGTTTACACCTAAGTATTCAAACTTAGCACCAACTTCAAACGAGTCGCTGTACTCAAAGCCAAACGGGTCGCCGTTTGCATCAGTACCGCTCAGTGGTAAAAAGCCTTCAGAGTAACTGCTGTAAAAAGTTATAGTATTATTTAGTTCATACACTACGCCAACGCGTGGGCTTATTTGGCTTTCAGAGCTGGTCGAAAACACACCGCTGTTTGTTTCTAAAATATCTTGGTCTACGCTGTCAAACCTTAGGCCCACTAATAGCTTAAATTTGTCGGTAATATCCATTTGGTCTTGAACATAAATACCGTACGCCTTTTGCTCTTCGTCGTTTTCGTAAAGCAAGCTTACTGCTGGGCGTTCAACATCGTAGTTTGGCTCAAAAATATCAACAGTATAAGTGCCGTTACCGCCTCGATAGCGAGAAAGCGCAGTGCGTAAATCGTACTTGTATGCATCAGCACCTATTAACATATGGTGCGTAATACCGGCTGTGTCTACACTGCCGCTTAGCTCAAACTTTACACTTAAATCTTCTACCTCGTAGTCGCGATAGCGCTGCTGGCGAGTAAGTGTGCGGCCATCGTCAAATAACGATTGGCGCGATGGCGAAAGTTCTGCATCTGACGAAAAACCCGTTAAGCTAGAGTCTCGATAATTTGCACCTACAACTAACGACCATTCATCGTTAATATCATGATTTAACGTAATTTGATGACCGCGCGAATATACCTGAGTGTCTCCATCGTTTGGGTTACCTAAATAGCGCGAGCTTGGTACGGTGTCAAAATCGTTATCGAGTACGACAACACCACGGTCGAATAGCTGAGCTAAATCTACGTATTCAAACTCATAAGTTACACTGGTCGATGCGTTTATTTGATGATATATAGATGGCGTAATCACCTTTTTATTGGTGTATACCTCATCGCGGTAGCTATCACTATCTTGCCATGCGCCATTTATTCTAAACGCGGTGGTATCGTTAATGCCGCTGGTGTAATCGCCTTCAACGCGATTAAAACTGTCGCTGCCTAAGCTTAGCTTTATCTCGCCTTGTGAGTCAAACTGTGGCTTTTTAGTTACAATATTTACAGTCCCGCCTGGCTCTGAACGCCCATAAAGTGCTGAGCCTGGGCCTTTTAGCACTTCAATGTAGTCAATGTTAGATACATCACGCGGGCCGCTAAAACCACGCCCACCGCTAAAGCCATTAACTAAATAGCCCGATGGCATGTTTTCGTTACCCGAAAGGCCACGAATAGAAAAGCTATCCCACAATGCACCGCTATTGTTTTTACGTGAAATACTAGCTGAAAAATCAAGCGCATCTTGTAGTTGAGTAATTCCTTTTTTATTAAGCTCAGCACTATTAATACTAACTATAGATTGTGGCATTTGCTTTTGAGGAATATCACCGCGATAAGCTTGTTTATAAGTGACAGATATTTTTTCGATTTCTTCTTTTTGATCTTGCGCAATACTGGGCGCACTAATTCCTAGGCAGGCTAAATAAATTAAAGAGTACTTCATGTGATTGATTAACTAAGCAAGTGTTATAGTATAACAAAATTGTAGCATGTGTTACTTTATAACAAAACTTCTTTTTAAAAAATCACTGAGCGATTAATTAATGCACTAGCGACTGCCGTGTCATCACGTTAGTATAGTGTTCTACATAAGTTACATAACGATAATTACATGAGCATAAAAACAAACGCGTTAATTTACTTTTTAGCTTTTTGCAGCGGTTTTTGCATTATGGGGATTGAACTTTTAGGAGGGAGAATTCTCGCCCCTTTTTTTGGTAGTAGCGTACATATTTGGGGCAGTATAATTACAGTATTTATGCTTAGTTTATCTTTTGGGTATTTACTTGGCGGTAAACTCAGCACTAAAAATGCATCACTTACCAAATATGGTTTAATATTTTTAATAGCCAGCATTATGGTGGTGCCTATTACATTATTTTCGCAGCCAATAATGGAATTTATATTTACCCATATTGAAGATAGCCGCTACGGCTCACTCTTAGCGTCAACTGCTTTATTTTTTATACCTACCGTTATTTTAGGCATGATCTCCCCCTACTCTGTGCGCTTACTGGTAACCGATAGCGATAAAAGCGGCCAAGTGGCTGGGCGTTTATACTTTGTAAGTACGCTTGGCAGTGCTCTGGGTACTATAATTACCTCGTTTTACTTTGTACTCGCGTTTGACGTAAATACTATTATTAGCGCCTTTGCTCTAACGCTTGGGTCACTGGGTTTAGTCGCGATGGTAATTAATACCTTGGCTAATAATAAGGAGCTTGCTCATGCTTAAATATTTACTACTGCCGTTAATTGCATTTTCGGGTTTTACGTGTAGTAAAGTTATCCACGAAGAGCGCTCGCTTTATCGCAATATTATTGTTGAAGAAACGAGCGACTTACGTTGCCTTAAATTTAATACTAAAAGTAGCCAAACAAGCCAAAGCTGTATGTATAAGAACAATCCCGACAAACTTGTTTTTAACTACACTAAACTTACTTTTGCGAGCCTTTTAGTAGCCGATAACCCTAAAAATGTACTTATTATAGGGCTAGGTGGCGGTACGCTTTCTAACGTTATTCATGAGCTATACCCAACTGCAAAAATTCATAATGTTGAAATAGATCCCGCAGTAACTAAAGTTGCACGCGATTACTTTAACTTTATAGAAAACGATTTAGTGACATCAAGCGTGCAAGATGGCCGTATTTTTATAAAACGTGCCGCAATTAAAAAACAAAAGTACGATTGGATTATTTTGGATGCATTTAACGGCGACTATATTCCAGAGCATTTGCTTACTAAAGAGTTTTTTGAAGAAGTACAAAGCGTATTAGCCGAAGGCGGTGTTATAGCTGCAAATACGTTTTCAAGTAGTAAACTTTATGAACATGAGTCGGCAACTTACCACGCTGTATTTGGCGACTTTATAAATGTAAGTCGCGAAAATCGTAGTAACCGTATTATTTTAGCGGGACTTAAATCAATGCCGAGCAAAGCGCAAATTAACACGCGTTTAAATGCTCTCGCCCCTAAATTAGTAAAATACGGTATAGACATAAAAGCGATTAGCCAATTTATGCAATTTACTAAAAACGATCAAGATTGGCCCGCAGATACAAAAGTACTTACCGATCAATACTCCCCAGCTAATTTACTTAACTTTTAAACTCCTGCTAAACCTCACCATTTTTACAAGTGAGGTTTAGCAAATATTTTGCCACTTCCCGCACTTACGCATATTTACTTAGCAAGCTAAGTAATGATAAAATAGTTAGCTTGCTAACTATGTTGGGATGGCTATGCCTACACACAAACCTTTTCACGAAACGCTCGATTTAACTGTTATCGGTAATATGGGCCGAGTTCATCGCTTATGCCGCGAATCGGTAACCATTGCGGTTGAGCCTTTAGGGCTTACTCAATCGCGCTGGACTGCACTAATGCATATTAGTATGCGTGGTGAGGGACTAACACAACTTGAACTTGCTAATAGCTTAGGGATAGAAATGCCCTCACTGACTCGTACGCTTAAGCAATTAGAGGAGCAATCGTTAATTGTTCGCCGTGTAGACAAACATGATAAGCGCAGTAAAAGACTCTATTTTACTGAGCAAAGTGATGCCATTTTACATTCATTGCAAGAGACTATTTCCGATATAAAAAATCAGTTATACAGCGGTTTATCTGTTGAGCAACTAGATGCGATTGCATTTGGTTTGATCAAAATGGAGCAAAACGCCCTTAAATGTATTCAAGTTAATAAGTAAGGCTAAAAATGACACCGGATCAAAAGTTTGCACGCTATGTAAGGTTTTCTCTCATAGGGTTTATCTTAGTATTTATTTACTATTTAGTGGCCGATATGGTTTTGCCTGTGACACCACAAGCACGTGTTTATCACCCTGTTGTGCAAATATCACCGCAAATTAGTGGCCGAGTCACTAGTGTGCAAGTTAGTAATAACCAATCAGTTGAAGCAGGCGATATATTATTTAGTATCGATGAAGGCCCATATAATTTAGCTAAAGAACAAGCTCAACTAGCCCTTGATGATGCCAAATTACAAAATAAACGCCTTGATACCAATGTTAAAGCGCTTGAGGCACAAATAAGTGCTGCAAACGCTAAACAGCATGAGCAAAAACTATTAAAAAGCAGAGGCGAAAAGCTCTATAAGCAAAAGTCTATATCGGAGCAAGAACTTGAAAGCATTCGTGCTAATTTTGAAGCGAGTAAAGCAAATGTTGCAGCCCTTGAAGCGCAGTTAGCTGAAGCGGTTTTAGCTAGAGGTGACTCAGGGGACAAAAACTTAGCCATGCGCCACGCTGCTAACCAGTTAGCACAGGCTGAGCTAAATTTATCCTACACAAAAGTGCGCGCATTAAGTGACGGCGTAGTTGCTAACTTACAATTATTAAACGGCGCATACGCAGTTGCAGGCAGCCCATTATTAGCTATTGTTGCTAAAAAGGCAGATTTAGTTGCCGACTTTAGAGAAAAGTCACTCTCAAATATGAAGCAAGGCACACAAGCGCGCATAGTATTTGATAGCCGCCCAGGTGAAGTTTACGACGCAATACTTGAAACATTTGAAGCAGGCGTTAGCAGTGGTCAACTTAGCGCTAATGGTTTACTAAGTACAACAGAAACCAGTAATCGCTGGGTGCGTGATGCACAGCGTCAACGCATTCACTTAAAACTCATAAATCATCAAGACTTAATAGCAAACATGCCTAGTGGCTCACGTGCAACAGTACAATTATTACCAGAATCAACAATTGGGCAATGGTTTGGCTCTGCACAAATCAGGTTTATTAGTTGGTTACACTACATTTATTAATGGAGGCTTTATGACTCAAATTGTTAGCCAAGGCCCACAATTAGACTCCAATGGCCTTCGCCAAGCACTGCGCATTGCAGGTGGGTGTACCCTTGGCTTTACTATTAGTAAATTAATGAACTGGCCCAATGGTATATTTTTTACCGTTTATCCTATGTTGATATTGGGCATGGTACCTACGTTAAGTCGTGGGCTTATAAATCAATTTATAGCATCTGCTGCATTTAGCGCACTTATAGTGCTGATAATGCAGGGATTGTTTTCTCACTTGCCAGTCGTTATGACATTGTTAGTGTTTGGTGTTTTCTGCTTTTTATTTCATAAAATGAGTAGCGGTAGTGCCTTTTTATTTGGCGCTTTAGGCGTGATCAGTCTTTCTATTCAGCTACATTTTTCCAGCTATGTTGATCAAGGAAGCAGTATTTATCCGTTAATCTTAACTAATGGGTTGGCTATATTTTTAACCGTTATTATTGGAGCATTAATGCATGGCCTATTCCCTGATGTAACCGCAAGGCCCGGGCGAGTAATGCCAGCTAAAGCAAAAGAAAGTATTCGCCATGAGGTATTGTTATGCTCAACCGTGGCTACGCTCTCTTTTGTTGTTTTTCAGGTTCTTGATTTACAGGACTCAATATCTGCGCAGGCAGCTTCTGTGCTTATTTTATTTTCGTTGTGCTGGAAAGCCGCAGGTATGGCCGGTTGGCAGCGAGCAATTGGAACGCTTATAGGCTGTAATGCAGCGTTACTATCGCAACTATTTTTGTATAGTCACTCTGATTTTTTACTTTTTCCGATGGCTATTTTATGGATACTTTCGTTTGTTTTTGCGCGCTTTCATATTTTAGGCGGAGGCATACCTGGCATTGGTTTTGGTGTATTGACTACATTTGGTATTTTGTTTGGAAATTCACTCGGGCCAGGCCAAGATCTTGTTTATAGTGCAATGTACCGGTTTAGTTCGGTATCTGTGGCTATAATCTTAAGCTTATGTGTTGTGTATGTTATGCACCATATACTTAATCGGTTTAGCGTAACTCGCCATCATACTTATGATTAGGTAAACCCTGTTTGTAAAACTAAAGGCTGCAATTGCAGCCTTTTTAATAAGCGTGGTTAAACTATTTTAATCATCTATATGAGCAATAATTTCGCTTTACATATTCACAGTTTTTAGTCTTTCCTGGTGATAATAAGCGTTAGCACACCCGCTATAATCCCCCAAAAAGCAGACCCTACTGAGAGCAATGTTAAGTTAGATGCAGTTACTAAAAAGGTGACTATTGCGGCCTCAGTATATTCAGTACGACTAAGGGCTTGCTGCAAACTATTAGCAATGGTGCCAAATAGCGCAATGCCCGCCAAAGCTAAAATAAGTGCCTGCGGTAAACTTGCTACCAAGCCAACTAATGTAGCTGCGCACAACGCCATTAAAATATAAAATACGCCAGCCGCTATACTCGCCCAATAACGTTTATCATGATTTTTATCCGCTTCATCACTCATACAAATAGCTGCGGTAATAGCGGCTAAATTAATAGAGTAGGCTCCAAAAGGAGCGCTAAGCATATTTACAAAGCCAGTAACATTAAGAGATGCAGATATAGGCGCTTTATATTTATGTGCTTTTAAAACCGCAATACCCGGTAAATTTTGCGAAGTCATGGTAACTATATAAAGTGGTAAACCTATACTAATACATGCTTGCAAGTGGAAAGCGGGTTCAATATAAGCAAATTCGCTCATTTTCCAGTGCAGTGCGCTGGTATCAATATGGCCCATTTGCCAAGCGAGTAATACACCTATAATAAGCACGCTTAACATAGCAAAGCGGGCAAAAAAGCGTTTACCAATAAAGTACATAACGACCATTAAGCCAATTACTAAAGGCATGTCGTTCATAAAATTAAACACATCGATACCAAAGGTAACAAGCACGCCGGCCAACATGGCGCATGCAAGCTCACTTGGAATACGGTTCATTATTTTTTCAAACCAGCCCGTCACCCCCGACAAAAACACGAGCAATGCACTGAGCATAAACGCGCCAATAGCCTCATTTAAGTTATACCCTTGGGCACTTGAAATAAGTAATGCAGCTCCTGTGGTAGACCACGCAATTAAAACAGGTACTTTGTAATAGTACGATAAACCAATTGACGTTGTGCCCATCACTAAACCGAGCATTAAAATCCAACTAGCTACTAAATCGGACGTACCACCAAGGGTTATCACTACCTGATAAATTAATGCAATAGAACTCGAAAAACCAATAATTACAGCCACAAGTCCTGCTGTAATTCGGTTAAGCAACTGATCAGACACCTTCATAAATTCCTCGTAATGCATTTATGCAGCACACAACATACGTGCCCAATAATTACATTGCAATTAGCGATTGGTTTACAAAAGGTGAAATAAATTCACTTTTTATTTTTCATTGTAATTAACGTCAAAAAGTCACTTTTAACCATTGTATTTAACCAAACAAACAAGTACCTGTAACTGAGCCAAAGCCCGCGTAAACACTACTAAAAACCAATACTAAAAAGAGCAAAAAACACACCAAAAATAAATATCCTTATATTTTATAAGGAATTATAAAATTAAGAAATAATTCTTTTCGGTTACATTTATTATCTTGATCTAATCCATTTAATAATATAAAACGTAACAAATAGTTAACCAAAAACACTAAAAGAGAAACAAATGAAGAGATCTGTCGTCTTACTAATTGCTATACCATTATCGGCATTTGCAGTTTATGGGCTATTTTTTAATGCAGATGAAACGGGCGAACCTATCGCGCCTGTTGCTATTGATTTTGTTCCTATTGATTTACAAAAAACGCGCAATACACATCCCCCTGCACCTATTGATATGAGTAAAGATCCAATTACCGTAAAACCCATTGTTGCCCCTGACAACAGCTTACCGTTTGAAGAATTTGATGCCGTAAATCGCTTATCAGATAAAGCAAAGCAAGTGCTTATAAACGCAAAAGTTTTACCTACCGACTTACATAACGAGGCCTATATTGAGTTTGATTTAAATTCTTTACAGGCGTTAGAGACTGGAGAAAACTTCGATTTAGCTATTCCGCAAACAGCCGAAACATTCACCGCAGAAGTGACTAATGTGGTTGAGTCTGAAAATGGCGATAAGAGCATATTTGGTAAAATAGTGGGTGTTGACGGTCGTATGCATAATACCGTTTTAACGGTAGGTAAAGATGCCGTATATGGCCAATTTACAGCACCTTCTGGCAACTATGTATTTGAAAGTAAAGGTAAGTACGGATGGATTGCAGCAAAACGCGATTTATATAAAAGCCACATAGAGCATGAAGTAACCGCACCAAAGCCCAAATCAGATAAAAGCATTGATATATTTGCACCAAAAATTGATGGCTAACCAAAAAGTATAAAAAGCAATTAAAGCCGCACTATAAGGCAGCTTTAGTGTGTCTGCTTTTTATGATCTCAACCAAGTTAAAAACAGTTCCAACCACAACAAGAGTAAGGAAATACAATAATGAAAAAAGTAATCACAACAACCGCACTGGCTGCGGCATTATGTGCAGCAAGTGTTGCGCAAGCAGAAACAATCGATATCGGTATTTTATATACCGACCAATCAGCTGCTGCAACTAGTAATATTGACACTAAAATAAATCAACTAATTGCTTTTAGTAATCAGGTATATAGCCAAAATGGCGTTGATATAACACTACGCTTAGCTGGCAAACAAAACTTAGGTGACTACGCAGTAACGCCGTCTGAGGATTGGTTAGATTCGGTCACAAATAGCAGCTACGTAGATGGTTTACGCAGCGATTGGAAAGCCGACATGATTGCCGTATTAGGTACTGGCCAAAGTGCTGGCAATGGGCTTATTTCATGTGGTTTAGCATGGGTTGGCCAAGGCACTAATGGCAATCTATATAGCTCAATGAGCAGCCGTATGTACTCAATCACTGCAATTGATTGTGGTGCAACTACATTTGTACACGAACTTGGTCATAACCAAGGTTTAGCGCATTCACGCAAACAAGGTGACACATCTGGCGGTGTATATGTAGATGGCATGGGTCATGGCGTACAAAATGAGTTTGCAAGTATTATGGCTTACCCGCACGTTTACGGTAGCGCAACTCAGTACGATTACTTCTCTAACCCTAACTGGAGCGTAAACGGTATTGCATTTGGTATTACAAACCAAGCGTATGCAATTCGCACGGTTACTGCTACAAAAACAAGTATTGCTAACTTTAAATAAGTAGCGCATTAAAAAGTGGGCTAAATAGCCCACTTTAAAGTTTTTACATGTTCTTCCCTGCAGAGCGCTTACGCGCTCTTATAGATTAAGCTAATGCACAACCACTTTTTGCTTAATTGCTGGCATTAATGTTTTACCATTGCCATCTACTTTATTTAACAATTTAAGCCCCATCACTTTTGCAAGTACTGGGTAAATATCAAGGTTACTCACTTCTTTAAGGCTTACACCTTGTTTAAATGCAGGGCCTACAGCAATAAATGATGCAGCCATATCCTCGGTATATGCATAACCGTGAGTCCCTAAATAGGTTGGTTTTTTACCATTGGTAAATACCGCTGGCGCTGTAGTTTGCACCACAATATCGCCTACACGGG
Organism: Pseudoalteromonas sp. SR43-2; assembly: GCF_014163885.1. Classification (NCBI taxonomy): domain Bacteria; kingdom Pseudomonadati; phylum Pseudomonadota; class Gammaproteobacteria; order Alteromonadales; family Pseudoalteromonadaceae; genus Pseudoalteromonas; species Pseudoalteromonas sp. SR43-2. Next base: position 124,677 of record NZ_JACJED010000014.1, read on the forward strand.
TGCCTTTATTGTAATGATACGCTGCTAACTGCTCGTCAGTTAATACTGTATAACGACCGTTTGCTGCTTTTTGTAAACGAGCTTTATAGCCGGCTATATCTGCATTTATTGCATCGGGTTGAGTGTATATGAGTAAACGTGGACCGGTGTTTTTAACTAAAAAGTTTTCATCTTGAGGCAGTGTGGTTACATCAATACTTTTATCTGGATCTATACTCGCCATACCATGATCCGAGACAATAACTAAGTTTACCTCTTGCTCTAATTTACTTAAGCGGGTTTGTAATTGTCCCATTAATTCATCAAGTTGTTTAACTGCATCTCGCGTTTGTGGTGCGTCTGGTCCAAACTCATGGCCCATGCTATCAACTAGCGAAAAGTAACTCGCAATAAAACGTGGGCGCTGTGCTTTTGGTAAACTTAACCACTGAATAATTTGATCAACACGGCTTTGGTAATCGCTGTATTTAGAATAGTGATAAAAGTAATCTGGTGTCATGCCGTTAAATAACGCATCTGACTCAGGCCAAAAATAAGTAGCCGATTTAAGTCCCTGCATTTTTGCTAAATTCCAAAGCGGAATCCCCTTCACCCAAGTGCTATCGCCCAATGCTTTGCCCATGCTGTAACAGTCGTTTTGACGCGCTTTATCACAAAAGCTATTATCAACAATGCCATGGTTTACTGGCAGTAAGCCCGTAATAATAGAAATATGGTTAGGAAACGTTTTAGTAGGATAAACAGGTATTAGTTTTTGTGCGCGAACACCGCGCTCGGCCATTGCTTTTAAATTTGGCGCACCGTGTTTTTCAATATAATCCCAACGCAGGCCATCAATTGATACAAGCACCACAGTTTGCTCTTTTGCAGCAAACGCGCTGTTCATTCCTAACATTAGGCAAATTGATACTGCCTTTAAAATCCACTGTTTCATTATAAACACCTATAAATGCACAACAATTACTCAAAAAATTATTTTAAAGCAAGTTGTTACTTTATGATACAAACTGATAGATTAAACCCTGTATATTAAAGACAAATGACTATGTGCTAAAAACTATGCCAGTCATCAATTGTAAAAAGGATAAGTATAAAGATGACCATAGATTTTAGTAAAAAAATAACGCCAGCACGAATGTACCGCACAACCTCTAACTTACAAATGGCGCTAGAAAGCGACCGTGGACGTATTATTAACAGTGCTGCTATTCGCAGGCTGCAGCAAAAAACACAAGTCTTTCCGCTTGAACGCAACGCAGCTGTACGCTCTCGCCTTACTCACTCGCTTGAAGTACAACAGGTTGGTCGTTTTATAGTGCAACGTATTTTTGCTAATTTAAGCTACCAACAACAAAAAGATTACGGCTTAACCGATTTAGAGCGCCCCCTAGAAAGCTTAGTAGAAATGGCCTGCCTAATGCACGACATAGGCAACCCACCGTTTGGACATTTTGGTGAAGCGGCAATAAACCACTGGTTTAATAACAACCTAGCAAGCGTAACACCCGAGCGCTGCAAAGAGCCCAATACCGGTATAGGTGTTGTTTTTAAACACCTTGCGCTTGATATTTGTAACTTTGAAGGCAACGCTCAAGGCATACGTATAATTCATTCGTTGCAAACGCTTAATTTAACTTACAGCCAAAGTGCTGGTATTTTAAAATACACTCGCCCTGCAGGGCTTGATACAAAAGATATACCGCAAAATAAAAATTACTTAATGAAGAAAGTGGGTTACTACTACAGCGAAAAAAACTTTGTTGAAGCGCTACAAAAAGAGCTCACTATTGAGCAATATTGCCGCCATCCAGCAAGTTATATAATGGAAGCCGCCGACGACATTTCGTATTGCCTAGCCGATATAGAGGATGCTGTTGAAAAAGGGATCATAAGTACCGAATTCTTATGTACACAGCTTAAAAGTCATTATAAAAAAGCACTCATAAACCTAACAATAGACGACACAGAGCACCAAACTTTTGTAGATAAAGCAGTTGACTACGCACATGAGCGCGCCAAAGCACAACCGTATAACTTTAACAGCGAATTTTTTATATACCTGCGCGTAGCACTTTTACATCCGCTAGTAAATCACGCTGCAAAACGCTTTATCGAAAATATAGAACCTATTTACCATGGCGACTTTAACCAAGCATTTTTAGAAGATAGAAGCCATCTACACGCTGTAACCAAAATGCTAAAGCAAGTGGCACTTGAGCATGTATTTTCAAACAAAGAAGTTGAAAAATTAGAGCTACAAGGGTATCGCATAATTAATGGTTTGCTCGATTGCTACAAGCCGCTACTTCAATTAAACAGCGATGACTTTAAGCGTGCACTAAATGGCGATTCACGTTTATTAATTGAGTCGCGACTTGTTAAAAAGCTCTCTAAAAAGCACTTAAATAGTTATCAACACGCAATAGATGCCATGCAAGAAGAGCCCGATCACTTTGCAGCGTACGAATTTTATTATCGCTGTAGATTAATTCAAGATTATATAAGCGGTATGACAGACCAATTTGCTTACGATGAATATCGCAGCCTTATGGTTATTGATTAGTCGTATTACTCTGGATAATTTTCAATTTTGCGCTTAAAATCAAACTATTAATATTTAAGCGCGCATAACTTTATGATATCAAAACTAATTAGATTTACCCTTTGCTTTGCCCTATTTTATAGTGCGCAAAGTGCTGCATACAACGAAGCTATGTGCATTTTAATTAAACAAGAAATGCAGCAAAATAGTAATAATAAAGCGAGTCAAAAATATCGTAAGGCAGCGCGTGATTACAAAAACAACTGTAATAAGCCAAAAGAAATTCAAGCACAACCAAAGCCACAGATAATAGAGCCAAAGCCTGCTATTATTACTCAGCCACAACCAAAAATTGTTGAACCTGCCCCTGTAATTAAACCTACTGAAGAAGCTGTTAAAGAAAGCATCAACGAGCAAACACTTAATTTAACTGATGATCAAAAACAACAAATAAACGATCAGCTAAATACCAATAGTAACGAAATAGTAATCGATGCAGAGCCAACAAAAGCAGCACCCGAGCAAGTAGTTACAGAGCAAAAAAACGAAGCTGTGATAGAGCAAGTAAAACCGGCAACGCCAGAGCAAAGCGTGCAACCTACACTTGAAAAGCCTGTACCTGTAAAACCAGCACCTGTGTTAACTAAACCAGCGCCAGTAATTGCGCCGCAACCTGTAGCGCAGAGCCCAACCTCGTTACTTTTACCCACTTTAATACTTGTTATAGTAATACTTATTGGCGCTATGATAGTCGTGCGCCTGCGCCGTGCAAAACAAAGTAAAGCGATGGCAGAGCCGACTATAGCGGCTCCACCTGAGGTTAAATCAGAAAAAATTGCTACGCCAGCTAAACCTGAAACTACAAAAGAGCCAGAGATTGAGCCTGTTGTCATCAACGAAGTAACTCAAAATAATAAACCAGTTGAGAGCAGCGTAGAGGCAAATGAAGAGCCTTTAGAGCCTACGAACACTACACAAAATGCTGATATTGAACATACACCACCGCAAATTTCAGATGAGCAAAACAACGTAGCTACACAAGTGCAAACAAGCGAAATTGAGCCTACACCGCTTAACTCAATTGATACTTTAGAGCAAACAAGTACCGCTACGTTTAACGAAGTAAAGCAAAAACCTGAGCCTAATACAGCTGAGTTTGAAGCAGCAGCAAAAACAACCTTAGAGCGTATTAAAAATGCCAGCAGCTTTAATGAGCCAGAAGTACGCGACTTTGATCCAGATGCAAAGCCTGTAAAAAAACAACGTAAGCACCATACAGCGCAAGTAACGGAGCCTGCGCCAATAGAAGCCGAACACAACACTGTAGAGCCGGTTATTAGTACTCCTGAGCCAGTAACAGCGAGTGAGCCGGTTGTAGATTTACACGCACCAAAGCAAATAGCTGACGCTCAATCGACTACATATACAACAGAGCAAGACTTTAAAGAACCAGAGGTACGTACATTTAACCCAGATGCACCATTACCTGGTGAAAAGCCGATGCCTAAAAAACAAAGCGCAACACCTGAGCAAACACAAACAACACCGCAAGTTGATGAGCCAGTAAGTGAGCCTAAAAAAGCAGACAGTAACAATCCATTTGCTAACTTGTCGTTAGACTCAAGCTGGGATCCTGACTCAACTGAAAAGCCCAAAATAGAAGAGAAAAAACGCGCGCCTAAATCGCAAGCATTAATAGATGCAGAAGAACGCGCTAAAAACATGCAAACCAAATAGTAAGTTTTAAAGTAGCGCCTCATATTTGAGGCGCTGCTTCCGTAACCAAATAATTAACTGCTTTTTTACCGTATTACTTACACTCCTATTTCATCCTAAAATGCGCCTTAGTAATTAGAAGCTTCGCTCCTTGCGCGAGCAAGCTCAATACCTAGTGCAATATTCAAGCTTGAGAGTGTTTTATAAGCCTACAACTTGTTGGCGCGATGAGTGCAGAGCATACATTTAACTGGTGGTATTTTTAGACTTGAGTTTAAGGCTACGTTATCCGTAGCCATAAATTAAAGTAACTTGGTCAACATGCCCCAATTAAAAGCCCTCTTTAACAGCCCTAGTGGTACGTTTATTTTTAAGCTTTAACCCGCCAACTAATAACAGTGGCCCTGTAAACATAGCAAGGCCATACACGCCACCGGTAACTGCGTATTCTGGTTTATTTAAAAAGCTAATAGCGATTAAAATAGCTAACGATGCATTTTGAATTCCAACCTCAATTGAAAGCGTCAGCGAATCAGTTAAATTTAATTTTGAACACTTAGCAATTAACCAACCAACAACCATTGAGCCAATATTAAGCACTATGCACGCCCAAAATACATCGTTAAATGAGCTAACTAATAAATCGCGCTCTTTTATTACTAGTGCGGCAATCATCATAAGCATAAAAAACAACGAGAAGCGTCTAAAAAACGGCTCTGCTTTAATGGCAAAATCACTTTTAAAGTGACGTAACCAAATGCCTATAGCAACTGGCACTAAGGTAATAAAAAATAGCCCTAATGAAGTAGTTAAAATAGAAAAAGTAGCATCGTCTGCTGGGGCAAACTGACTCATAGCAAAGCCAATAATAAACGGTGTGGTTATTATACTAATTGCAGTAGAGGCAGCTGTTAAACTTACCGAAAGTGCTAAATTAGCTTTAACAAGCTGACTTACTACATTTGACATAGTACCGCCGGGGCAAGCAGCTAATATCATTAATCCAATAGCGATAGGCGTTGGTAGGTTAAGTAAATAACACAGCCCTAATGCTAATAAAGGCATTGCTACAAATTGGCCTATTAAACCCATGACAATGCCAAGCGGGCTTTTAAATAGACGAGTAAAATCGGTTGTTGTGAGCCCAAGACCCATACCAAACATAATAAGTGCAAGAGCGAGCGGAAGTATTACTTCGGTTAATATAGATGCATTCAAATTAGACAGCCTCGTTTGTTATTGTTTTTAATTAGAGTGTTAATTTTAAGTTAGCTGTATACCAATTCGCTTAATTAAGTGATCTATTTTGTGGATGGAAAAACGTGTTGATAGCTAGGCAAAAAATTTGCTATTTAGTTGTTCTCGGCAATTGCTCCTGCATTGCTCTACCTTCTGCATCCATGCAGTCGTAAATGAGAATTTTTTAACACAGGTA
>NZ_JACJED010000015.1:0-125718 GCF_014163885.1 Pseudoalteromonas sp. SR43-2
GAAAAACGTGTTGATAGCTAGGCAAAAAATTTGCTATTTAGTTGTTCTCGGCAATTGCTCCTGCATTGCTCTACCTTCTGCATCCATGCAGTCGTAAATGAGAATTTTTTAACACAGGTAGCGACCCGTTTAGCCCCGCAAAATGATTAAGTATTATTGCGGATTGGTATTATATACTTTTCCATAAACTCTTGTTTAGTAATTGCCTTTGAAAAAATGTAGCCTTGAATATAATCACAAGCAAGCTGCTTTAATAGGTCATACTGTTTTTGTGTCTCAACTCCTTCAGCAACCACCATTACGTCTAGATTGTGAGCCATAGTGATAATAGCTTTCACGAGAGCAATACTATTATCGTTTGATTCTATATCGTTGATAAATGAGCGATCTATTTTTAAAATATCTATATCTAAGCGTTGTAAATACGCCAAAGAAGAATAACCAACACCAAAGTCGTCAATCGCAATATCTATATTAATAGTGCTTAAGCGTTTTAATTGTCGTTGTATTGACGAGTCGGGATCCATTAAAGTATTTTCAGTGACTTCAATTAAAATTGTGTTTGCAGGTAGTTGATACTTTTTACTTGCTACAATCCATTCATCCACCCAGCAACCAGCACGGTCAATTTCAAGAGGTGATGTATTCACACTGACTTGAATTGCCTTTTCACTTAAAACATTGAATTGGACGGTATCTTGAATTGCTTGAGATTTTACCCATTGGCCGATATCGTTTATTAATCCGTTTTTTTCAGCGACAGGTATAAATTCATTTGGCCCTATTAGGCCTCGTTCAGGGTGATTCCAACGAATTAGAGCTTCAGCTTTTGGTACTGATTTCCCGTCGATTGAAAATATAGGTTGGTAAAATAATTCAAATTGGTTTTTAACAATTGCAGTGCGTATCTCCTCTATTAGACGACGCTTTTCTGTGGCTTTTTCTTCTATAGCATAAGAGAAAAATTCATAGCGATTCCGCCCTTTATTTTTAGATAAATACATTGCTTGGTCAGCGCGTCTAACGAGCTCTTCTACTGTTAAACCATCAGCAGGGAAAAGTGTTAAACCTATGCTTGCAGTAACATAGACTGTCTCTTTTTTTACTTTAATGCTCTGCATTAAGCTGCTTTTTACAGCTTCGGCAATTTTTGATGCTTCATCCGGGCTATTTACACCCTCTAAAATTAATGTAAATTCGTCACCACCTAAACGTGCGACTGTATCTTTAGTCGTTATACAACTTTGCAGTCTTGTGGCTACTTGGTGTAAGAGTAAATCACCGTAGTCGTGACCTAGGCTGTCATTTACTTCTTTAAAGCCATCCAAATCTATGAATATAAGGGCGAACTTCATTCCCTTAATACTTACTAAGCTTTGTAGTTTTTCGTAAAAATAACGCCTGTTCGGTAAGTCGGTTAATCCATCTTGGTAGGCATATTGTTGCAACTGAATATTCGCATTTTCAAGTTCATTAGTACGCAGTCTAACTTGGTTTTCTAATGAATTTTCTCTTTGCTCAATGTTGTATAACATTGCATTAAAACAATAGGTTAATTGTCCTACTTCATCTTGTGATAGCTGTTTAGCGCGTAAGCTATAATCGTGTGATGTAGTTATTTTATTTGCTGTTTGAGCTAGATATAAAATAGGGTTTAAAAAGCGACGCCTTAATAAAAGAGATAAAATTAGGCTGATGGCAAAGGTGAATACCATCAAAATCATTATAAACTTAAAGTAAAAAGTAATTCTGTCTTGAATGTAGCTGTTGTTAGCGCGTATTTTTAATATACCGTAATCATGCATATCGAGCTGAAGGGGTGTACTTACTTCAATACTTTGCTCCATATCTTCATCTTCGGATTGCGCAATAACAAGTTCCTCACCAGTCATACTTGTTACCATTATACTAATAACATCTGATCGTATAAGTATTGGGTTTATAAGCTCTTGCACTGCATCTAAATCATCAAACATAAGTGCTGTAGTTATATTCGGTGAAAGCATTTTTGACAGAGAGCCCAAGCTTTCTATTTGTTCCTCTTTAGCGCTAGTGATTTCATAAGCACTAAATACAATGGTTACTGTCGCGGTTGATACAAGTGCAACACTCATTAAGATTAATAGTAATTTTTTGCTCATCGTATTTAATGCAAATAGTTTTTTCATTGCACTACCTATCTACAACGCGGGCAAGGCGTAGCACTTTTGAGCTCATAGTAATGCCTGCATCTTTAAGCTGTTTCGGAGCAATTTCAAAGCGAATTTTACCACTGGAAAGAAAAAACCTAATATGACCGCCATTTTCAATAAATGTGTCTGTTTCACCAATGAGCATAACGTTTTTCAGCTCTAAAGGTGTTACGTTTTGCCATTCGATAAATGTATCAGAGGTAATAAATAGCATGTTACACGCCGAGGTTGTTACTTCATCAAGAGTGATTAATTTATTGTATAGAGGTAAGTTTTTTATAGTGCGGCTTTTTAAAGCGTTGTTAGCCGCATCAATAAAGTATTTATCAGGGCTACAAATAATAAATTCATTAAGAGATTCTAAATGATAATCCCAGTGTCCAAAACGTGCAAAGTTATATAAGAAGCCTGCTTTTAGCATGTATTCTTTTTCAACAGCACAAACGCTGGCACTAAAAAGTGTCAACGTTATTAAGCTACTGTGAATAAAACTTCTTAATTTAATCATCTAATTAACTTAGAAATTTGCTGAAATTGTAAATGTAATACATTCATCAATATAGTTTGGTAATGTATAGGTTTCGCGCGTATTATTGTACTCAATATGTGAACCTGCAAAGAGGTTTCTACCCGAAATTGCAGTAGACCACACAGGTGTTGCTTGCCAATTCCAACTAACATCTAACGTTGTGTAATTATCAGTGTTATATGCATTTGAGTTTATTGCGCGCAATGTCGCAAACACATTATGGTTGGTTAAAAAAGAATAATCGGCTTTTGCAAATAACTGCCTGTTTTTAGAGTCATAGCCGATTGCGGGCTCTACTCGAGGAGGTAAATCGTAGTTATAATCGGTGTAACTATAACCAAACTCAGTATTGAGATTATCAACAGGTTGCCACGATACAACTAGGTCGAACCCTTTAGTGGTCGTGTCTGCTACAGATGCAAAGTCTAAATCTATGCGAGTCATTGTTAGTGCTTGAAATACTTCTGGGATTCTCCCTGCTAGAAATAATTCAAGTATAGGAGTGAATTGTTCAGCATGTGTATTCATATCAATAACCGCTACGTTATTAGCATCGGTATAATAAGTAGAAAGATCCAATGACCAATCGTTAGCAGTAAAACGGTAGCCTAATTCATAAGATAGATAGTTTTCTGATTTAACTTTGTCGTTACCATTTAGGTAGGTTGCAATTCGGTATTCGTCTATTTGTCCAAAGCCAGAGCTTAAACCGGTAAGATCTTTAATTTCTGTACCATTAACTTTAAAGTTGTCGTTAAATTCAATCAATGTTGGTGTACGTACACTTCGCGATATAGCACCCCAAGTAAGGTGGTTATCTACTGGTTTGTATATAAGTCTTGCTGACGGTTGATTTTCCCAGCCAGTTAAATCGTTATGATCAAGCTTAGTACCAATAATAAAATCGAGTGTATCAGGCGTCACATTGTATTGAGCTTGAACAAGTGCACCAAACTGTTTGAGGTTATCAAAGTTTTTATCGCTATCTAAAAATACACTTTCTGCGAAAGAGATAGAGTTATACCGGTAGTTTAATCCCCAATCTAGCTGTAGAGATTGGTATATGAAGTTCATTTGATAATCAATATCTATCGATTCAAAATCTTCTTTAATATAATCTTGAGAACCATTTTGTTTCAGCCAAGAAATTTGTAGCATTTGATTGGCATCGGGCGACACTCTGTTTTCAAGTCGCGCCATTATGCGTGAGTCTGTTCGCTTTAAATCATCTGAGAATGAAATATTTTCGTTGGTTTCATCTATAACACCTCGGTAGTTTTGACCAAGTGTTGAGTGAGTAACGTCCCCCTGAAGTAGCGCAGACCACTCATCATTAGGGGTAAAGTCAGCCCGAAAACCTAAGGAATTTTGTTTAGTTGTATCGTTAGGTGCGAGTAAGATCCCTTTTTTTGATTCATTCGCATCTTTTACATGACCATACACACGGTAGCTGCCTACGTTACTTATATCACCACCGTAACGAAGATTTGCATCAACATTTATTTGATTACCAGTTGTTACGTTTGCGTATCCACCGCGAGTATCAATACTGTTTTTAGTAATGATATTAATCACGCCATTATTTGCGTTACTACCCCAAAGTAATCCGCCTTGTCCGCGTATTACTTCAATGCGTTCAATGTCATACAAAGGAACGTTGAGTGTTTCCCAATAAACTGCAGCAAATTTTGGGGTATATAAGCTTTGTCCGTCAATCATAACCAATAGTTTGCTAGAAAATCGAGAAGCAATACCTCTTGATGAAATAGCCCATTGATTGTTATCGAGCTGACGTACAATTAAACCAGGCACCATTTTCAGTGCTTCAGGTACTGATGTAGCACCAGAATTAGTAATTTGTTTTTTACTTAATACATAAATAGATGAAGCGGTATCAAATGCTGATTGCGCTCTTTTCATCGCAGAAGTTGCTTGTACATCCATGCCCATTAAAGCATCAAGATCGAGGTCTTCATCTTCAAACGGCTCGGCCGTTAAGAGAGGGCAAACAAAAAGTAATGGCCAAAACAAACGTTGTGATATTTTCACCCAAAAGTCTCCTGCGCAATCAAAAAATCAAAAACAGTCATTGTTTTTGTAATGCATGTGATATCACACAATATTAACATACATTAACAGTGTAAGAGCATAAATGAGATTAAATCAAGGTAGCTAATTTTGTAGTAGTTAAAAGGTCTAATTTCGCCCAATTGAACTGTAAAAATATAGTTAAATGAACTTTATAAGTATATTTATTAAAGAGTCAGTAAAATGTAAATAACTGATAAATATATGTTTATATACAACTTAAAATTTAGTCTATTTCAGAATAACTTCAAAGTATTTACGGTTATTAAATATTTAATCTTAACTATTTCGTATCATGCTTCTCAAAGTAATATTAATTATATGGGCACAATTTATACCTAGCCCTGTGTTATCTACGATTGTGGTTTAATTATCTTTGCTTTTGTTAAAGCTATATAGAATACTTAAATTTGCTTGGTTTTGCTTTGAAGGCACCAAAGTATGATAAAAAATGAATTAATTAATGTAGAAGCAGTACTCGATTTAATGCTTGATGCCGTTTGTGTGGTAGATAAACAAGGCACATTTGTTTTTGTAAGCGCAGCATTTGAGCAAATTTTTGGTTATACGGCCGACGAAGTTGTAGGCAAAAAGATGATTAACTATGTTTACGAAGGTGATCATTACAAAACGCATAACGCCGTAACTTCGCTATTGTCTGGCGAAACGGTAAACCCTCGCTTCGAAAACCGCTGGATGAGAAAAGATGGTCAAATAGTCCATATATTATGGTCTGTTCGTTGGTCAGAGCAACATCAAGTAAGAATTGCAGTTGCGCACGATATAACTGAGCGAAAAGTAATGGAAGAGCAGCTCCATTACATGGCTCGGCACGATGTGTTAACTGGTTTGCCTAATCGCTCTTTATTGATGGAGCGATTTGAAAAAGTAATTATTAGTGCAACTACAAACAACACATTTTTTTCTTTACTGTTTATAGACATAAATGGCTTTAAAGCAGTAAACGACACCCACGGACACGAAACTGGCGATAAGCTTTTATGTGCTATAGCAAAAAGGCTCTCAGCGTCGGTTAGGCATTACGACACAGTAGGGCGTTTAGGCGGAGACGAATTTTTAATTATTTTAGATAATTTAAGTTCTAGTCACGAAACCGTCAGAATAAAAAATAAAGTCCTCACTGAGTTTAAAGCTGTCTTTAAGTTGGATGACGTACTACTAAATATTTCCCCCAGTATTGGCATTGCAAACTACCCAGAGCACGGCCAAACAGAGCACGAACTTATAAAATATGCTGATCAAGCTATGTACAAAAATAAACAACAAGGGTTAGATAACGTAACCTATTTACCTTAAAAAATCATGCTGAACTACCACTTTAGACAACTCATCATCACAACGCCCTTAACTACAATACATTACTTAGCGCCACATTTTTAATAGCGGTTTTCCAGTGCTGCGTTAAAAAATCTATAAATGCTCTTACAGCAGTTTGTAGGTAGTTCCTTGATAAATAAACTGCACAAGCTATGCCTGGTTGATAATGAAGGCAATTACCGTATAGGCAGTAATACATTTTTTACTAATGATGCAGGCGAAAGCAAGGTATCTGTCACTGATTATGCAAGCGCAATGGTTGATGAAGCGCAAAATGCAGCGTACGTAAATCAGCATATTAGTATTGCCTACTAATATAGTTACTAATCAAAAGCGTTTGATTATTTAGATATAACAATACTGGCTCACAAGGCTAAAATAATTTAATCTGAGCGTATTAATTCTTATTAAATTATTTGCCTTATGAGCCTTCTTTTTTCTCTTGCGTTAGCAAGCCTTCCCGCTTTACCTGAGCCTGTTGCAAATAATGCTGTGGCTAAAGTTATTGTTAAAAATCAGCCTTACTTTTTAAGCTTTATGGGGCTGGGGCGCGATAAACAATACTCGTCAGTGCATAATAAAGTGTGGGCGCTTAAAGTTGGCGATTCACAGTGGCAATCTAAAACTGGTGTGCCTTCAAGCTTGCCATTAAAAGGGCGCTTAGCAAGCACCGCAGCCGGTTTAGGCGAATACGCTTATGTGTTTGGCGGCTATACGGTAGCAGAGGATCATACTGAAGTTTCAAGCCCCGACGTATATAGGTACGACGTAATAAAAGATACCTACACTCATCTTGCGAGTATGCCAGTACCCGTAGACGATAGCGTCGCGCTGAGCTACAAAGCGCGTTACATTTATCTAATAAGCGGTTGGCATAACGACGGCAACGTAAACTTAGTACAAGTATACGACACGCAAAATAATACATGGCAACAAGCCTCGCCATTTTTAGGTGAGCCTGTATTTGGCCAAGCCGCTGCAATTAGCGATAATATCATTGTTATTTGTGATGGCGTTAAAACACAAGCTAATCCTGATTCGCGTCGCTCGTTTGCAGGTGTAGCACAGTGCTTAAAAGGCACAATAGATTCAACTAACCCACAAAAAATAGATTGGCGTACCTTGCCACATCCAACAGGCACTGCTCACTACCGAATGGCAGCCACCAGCTATAATGGCAATATTTATATGATGGCAGGCTCTAATAACCCATATAACTACAACGCAATAGGTTACGACGGCAAACCTGCACCAGCAAGTGACCATGTTTGGCGCTTTAGTGGTGATAAAAACGAATGGCAGATTTTATCCCCAGTTGAAGTAAAGAGCATGGATCATCGTGGTTTACTTGAGCACAGTGGGGTTTTATATCGAATTGGCGGCATTGATAACAGTCAGCAAGTTAGCGCTAACGTACTCGGTTACGAGGTTGAAAAGTGAACACTCTTTACATTACAGGAGCGGGAGTCAGCGCAGCCAGTGGTATTCCCACCTTTAGAGGGGAGGATGGTTATTGGACCATTGGCAGTAAAAATTATACGCCTATGGAAATGGCAACGCGCGCAATGTACCAAAATGCCCCAAAAGAGTTTTTAGCATGGTATTACCATCGCTTTGCAACGTATCGCAACCATGGCCCAAACGACGTACACCATTGGCTAAGTGACAAAAACCTAATTACTCAAAACATAGATGGGCTTGATGGCAAAGCGGGTAACAAAAATTACATAGCGATACACGGCAGGCTTGATCAAATGACCTTATTTCATGAGCAAGGTGAGCCTGTCATGCCACTTGCCACCCCGTGGGATAGCGTAGACGAAAGCCGCCTGCAAGAGTCTCTTTTTGAGCTATTTAATATTCAAAACCAAACGCCTGAGCTAAACCATTCATTTAAGCCCTTTGTTTTATTATTTGACGAATACTACACCGAGCTTTACAGAATAACACAAGCACAACAGCGTATGCTCAACGCCGATAAAATTGTATTTATGGGCACCTCGTTTAGCGTCAATATTACGCAAATGGCAATTGAAATAGCCCGAAATTACGACATTCCTGTTGAAGTGGTTGACCCTGAGCCTGTACATATTTTGCACGCTAACGTCACGTATAAAAAAATGAATGCGTTAGATTACATTCAATCTAATTAATAAGTGCTATATTTTAAAGAGATTGATAGTGTTTTCTTAAATATTACAATCTCTTTATATAATATTAACGAGTCAAAAATGTTATTATTATCCTGATTATAACAATACTAAAGAGATCTGAATGAGCGACTTAACTGCAATAGCAAACTTGTCCATTTTACTTGTAGAGCCTTCGGAGGTTCAGCAAAAAATAATAATAAAATCGCTTTTAGAAAGTGGTGTAAAACAAGTTGAAACTGCATCTACACAAACACAAGCGCTTAGCTTATTAGCAAGTTATCACCCTGATCTAGTTATAAGCTCTATGTATTTATCTGACGGGTCAGCCGACTCACTATTGCAAGAAATAAGATCAAACCCTATCACCGAGCATCAACCTTTTATGCTTATATCGAGCGAGCGTAATAAAAAATACCTTGAGCAATTACGCCAATCGGGTGTGCTGGCTATTTTGCCCAAGCCTTTTAGCGCAAAAGCCATTACCCGCGCACTCAAAGCAACCCTCGATATTATAAGCGAAGAAGAAGTAGAACTTGATCATTTTGACGTAACGTTGCTGCGAGTTTTAGTGGTAGACGACAGCCGCTTTGCGCGTAAACACATAATACGTGTACTTGCGGGGATGGGAATACCTTCACCAATAGAAGCTGAAAATGGTAAAGAAGCTATTGAGCACTTGAATAACCAACCGTTTGACTTAATAGTAACCGACTACAACATGCCAGAAATGGACGGGCGAGAACTAACAGAAACCGTTAGAAGCTCAAATAGTTACTCGCATATTCCTATTTTAATGGTGAGCTCAGAGGCAAACGAAACGCACCTAGCAAATATAGCTCAAGCGGGAGTTGATGCTATTTGTGATAAACCGTTTGAACCGGCCACAGTGCGAGAATTATTGTTTAAAATAATGTCTTAAAAGTAAGTACAAGCGTAGGTCGGTTATTATTTGGCCTACGCTCATCTTTAAAATACATTTACTATTACAGTTTTCCTAATCTATAAATGAGTAATGCCGTTTTTTTAATGTTTTTATCAAGGCTGGTTAAATCGGCTGTTTCGTTTTTAGTGTGCGCACCGCTGCCCATCAAGCCTAAACCATCAAGTGCCATATCAACATGATTTGCCGCAAACGAAATATCAGCCGCACCTGCATTGCGTGGATTGGCGGCTACTACTTTGTTGAAGCCTAAATCGTGGCTTGCGTCGCTGTATAATTCTAATAGCTTTTTATTGCCATCAGTTAATGCCATTGGCGGGTAACCGTCTTCAAAAATAAGTTCTGCTTTACTGCCATCTAAGTTTTTAGCCACAATTTGTAGCATAACCCTTTTAGCGCTTTCTACCTGCTTTGGCGAAAGTGCGCGTAAATCACCTGCAACATGCACGGTTTGTGCTATTACATTACTTTTACCAAACGCCGTTGCTGACGAATTAGCGCTGTCGTAATCGGCATTTGTACCGCCCACAATAAGCCCCGGGTTAAACGTTAAATTAGGTTGCGTGGCAAGTTGCTCTCTAAAATCATTTAAAATGCGTGATGCTTCGTAAATAGCGCCATAACCAACGCTTTCGCTAAATATTTGTGACGAATGCGCTGCATTTGCCGTTACGTTTAGCGTCCAGCCTGTATAACCACGGCGCGCCGCCATAGCTGTTTTTATATTGTTATCGCCATTTTCATAGCCAAGCGCTACGTCAGCCCAAATTGCTGCATCAACAATAGCTTGTTTAGATAAGCTAAGCGGGCGACCGCTGCTTTCTTCATCGCCAGTCAGCAATACTTTTATGCTTACATTTTCGAGTAAATTAAGGGCTTGTAAGCTTTTAAGTGCGGTAATTATTATCGTGTTACCGCCTTTCATATCAGCAACACCTGGGCCACTGGCAGTATCGGCATCAAGCTGTTTGTAAGTGGTAAAGTCATCGTGCTTGGCAAATACCGTATCTAGATGGCCGATCATCAGTATTTTTATTGCATCGGGATCATTACTCTCATGGGTTGCTAATACATGTCCTGCGCGGTTAAACGCACTGCCATCCAGCCATTCTACTTTAAAACCAATGGCTTTAAGCTGCTCACTTGTCAGCGCACCTACTTTTTTTACACCTTCAATATTAAGCGAACCGCTATTAATATTTACGGCTTGCTCTATTTCTTTAAGTGCTTGGGGAATGTTTTTATCGACCTGTTTTACTATTTCACGCTCGTTTTTATCAAGCGCCGCATGGCTTGTAAGCGACAGGGTACTCGTAATGGTAAAAATAAGTGCATGGCTAAATTTTAAAAATGACATAACAGCATAATAAGTGAGAAATAAGAATATTTAATATGAAGTAAAAATACAGAGTATTCAATAGAAGTAGATTGTGATTTTTAACTAATTTTATAAGCAATAACGAGTTACAGTTTTAGGGGTTATAGAGTGTACGCGTTATTGGTTTAAACACAGGTATTTAAAATATAACCTGTTAATTGATAATCAAGCTGTATAACTAAACAACGATTTGTCTGATATTACTGATCTACACCATTTTGGGGTTTTGCTACATTTAGAAAAGGTAAGGCGAAGCTAACTAACTGTTTACAGTTGTTTATTATATAGTTAGGATGAAACTATTATAAAATAGGGACATTTGCCGATTTGTAAAAAGAAAAATGTCGTAAACTAAATTGTTATGTTTGTAGGAGAGTTTAGTGCAACTGGATGCTTTGATTTTTGTAGATACAAATATTTTGCTAGATTTATATCGAATAAGGAAAAGCGATGTGAGCCTTGCATACCTCGACAGGTTAGAAGATTGCAAAGATCGCCTAATAATAGGCTCTCAGGTTGAAATGGAATTTAAGAAAAACAGACAAAAAGTAATTCTTGAAACATTAAAAGCTTATACCTCTCCTGATTGGGGGAAGCTTACCCCTCCAGCTTTATTAGCTGACTTCCAACCATCGAAGATGATTGAGAAACACAAAAAAGAAATATCTACACAACAAAAGAAAGTAAAAGCTAAGGTTGAAAAGATATTACAAAACCCATCTTCTAACGATCCGGTTTTTCAAAAATTAAATAGAATTTTTAAACGTAAATCTGATTACAATCTAGATCGAGAATCGGATGACCGCTTTAGAATTAGAAGGTTAGCTCGAAAAAGGTTTTCCCTTGGCTACCCTCCAAGAAAAGATGCAGATAATTCATTTGGTGATGCAATAAATTGGGAGTGGATTATTGAGTGTGCAAATCAAACAGATAAGGAAATTATCATAGTTACTAGGGATACTGATTACGGTGCAATTCATGGTGGAAAATCTTATTTAAATGACTGGCTTAAAAAAGAGTTTCAGGAACGGGTGAGTAAAAGGCGTAAAATAATTTTGACTGACAAGCTATCATTTGCACTTAAAGCCGTAGATGAAGTTGTAACAAAAGAAATGGAAGAGGCGGAAGAGCAAATCAAAGCAATTATAGCATCCTTAAATGAAAGCCTCGGATTAACTGGTTTTGAATGTGAAAATTAAAAATATAACAAGCGCATGAAATCTGACTCCGCAAACTTTCCGATTTTTTGCATAAAACAAAGGGCGTAAAAAATCGTCCAGCTTGCTCCGCAGGTCATGTGGCGTTAGGGCTAAACAAGAATCGAGCTTATGAATATAACTGAAAAATTTGGATTAGTGCTCCTTGGTGTTGTTATTAGTGTCATTGGATATTTGTTTAAACGCAAGATTGAGAGTAAGCCTCAACTTGAAACGTTAGATAAACAGAAGAAGCTTCTCGATATTCATAAGCAAATGAATGAGCAAGGAATAGATATTAATGGTTTAAAGCAGCTAGAAGCTATGATTACCGGAAAATCTGAAGCTATCCTAACAAAAAATCGGGCTCTTCAAGCCGAAGCTTCACCTCTAATCGAAGAGAACGAATCAGAAGATTTTACCCAGCTTGAATTGAACAACAGAGCGGCGAAACGACTGGAAGTTGCAAAAGAGAAAATGCAACGTGCCATTGCTGGAATAGATAGTCGAGTAGGTGATTTTGTGAGTCAATCTTTAATGAACAGCCAAACAGAATGGGAAAGCTACAGCATCAGTCAGGCAGAGGCTGCTTCAGCTAGTTATCAAGGCGGTAGCATTTACCCATTTATTTATGCTTCTGAACTTGAGTCATTAACTAACGAGCGTACAGCGAGACTTCAGGCGGAATTAGATGAACTTATTGGGCGATGCAACTATAGTTGAACGGTGGAGTGCCCTAACTGAATATTAGGGGCAAAGGAACTTAAATGAACTTAAATCAAATTACATTACCCGTTAAAGACATGGAAATTTCGACTAAAGTTTATCGCGACTTAGGTTTTACTCAAATTGTAGATACCCCACATTATGCTCGCTTTGAATGCCCAGATGGAGATTCAACTTTCTCATTGTCTTTAGATCGAGGTGAGTTTGATTGTGGCACGGTAATATATTTTGAACATGAACAATTAGATGAACTGGTTGAGGCTTTAAAAGTTAAAGGTTTTGTATTTATACAAGAACCTACAGACCAGAGTTATTTATGGCGAGAGGCCGTACTGCATGATCCGTCAGATCATAAAATTAAGCTTTATTGGGCTGGTGAAAATAGGATTAATCCACCTTGGCGTGTAGAAGTACGCAGCTAATCTGATCTTTAATTATGCAGTGTTCAACTTTACGCTATTAAAATCTAACCACAAAATACAAGCAACCATCAGGTTTAACGCCATTAGCATTAAACCCGACAGCCAAAAATCTACCAAGCTACATTTAGTTAGTTGGCATTAAATAAATCTCGCGCACGCTGTTGCGCTGGTTTGCTTCAATAGCAAACAGTACGGCGTCGGCTACATCTTGCGGGTCGAGTTTGTCGGGTTTAGCTTCATCAAAAAACGGGGTGTTTACCATGCCTGGTGCGATAGTAGTGCAGCGTCCGTTCCACTCACTCATTTCCTCAGCTAAGTTTTGTCCAAAGCCATAAGCAAACCATTTAGTTGCACCGTAAATAGAGCCGCCAATTGGCTTACGGCCCGCGGCAGAGCTGGTTAATATAAAGTGACCTTTGTTTTGGCGTAAATGCGGCAGTGTTAATTTTGCAGTCCACAGTAGGGCTTTAATGTTTATGTCAATCATGGTTGACCACTCATCCGGATCACCTTTTTCGGTGCCAGCGGTTGAAACACCCATACCCGCGTTAGCAAAGGCTACATCTAATCGGCCAAACTTTTCAATGCCTTTGGCAACTACGTTTTCAAGCGCGGTAAAGTCGGTTGCATCTGCGGCTACGCTCATTGCGTTATCTGATCCTAGCTCGGCAACAAGTTGGTTAAGTTGCTCTTCTCTACGGGCGGTTAATATAACTTTATGACCGTTGTTTACTAAGGTTTTTGCCGTTGCTTCACCAATGCCACTAGAAGCGCCGGTTATGAGTACTATTTTCTCTTTTGCCATGGTTTTTTCCTTATTAACAAATGAATAAAGGCGCAGCTCAATGTGCGCCATGCAGTTATTGGGCTATGTCAAAATTGACTGATAAATCGTCAGCTTGCGTTAGGCTAATTTGTTTTAGTTGATAAATATTAAAATCAGCATCTATTTGCTCTGCATCGTCTATGTGTGCGCTACACGTATAAGCAAGTTGATAGTCGCCTGGTGTTATGAATGCGAGTTCAAATTCGTATTCATTATCGTCTGCATCAAATACAACATTGGCAATAGCTAACGGAGCGTTATCAGGCGTTTGGTCATCTATTTCATGAATATCTGTTGGGGTTTGTGCCTGCGCAGAGTAAAGGTAAACAGCATGGCCAAATGATGAATCATCAGCGGCAAGAGCAATGTTGTCAGTCTCGCAATTGTTTATAAGTGTTTGGCTTACAGTGCCTTCAATATCTTGTGATTCAGAAAGGTTTTGTAAACGCACACCGCGAGGTTTTAAAAAGACTTCGTTATTATTTTGTGGATCAACTAACGATTTTTTTAAATCAAACTCTAATACAAACTCGTTGTCGGTTTGATTGAGTGTAAAGCCATCTAGCTGTATTTCACCCACACCATCATTACCTTTTCTTTTTACGATAAGCGGTGCAATGCTGCCGTCTTCATAAACTACGTGAGATGTTAAGCTAAGGTTGTTTGTGTCGCCGTTTATTACTTGTGCGCGGATCCACGAATAATCACCTGCAGGTACTTCTTGATCGTCAAGTAATTGAAAAATATCGTCGCCCGTATAGTCTAGTAAGTTGACCATTTGCGCTAAGGTGGCATCGTTTTTAGAGCGAGTTTCAAAGCTAACTTCTTCACCTTCTTGGGCTTTAATTGTTATTGAATCAAATACAACGTTAACCTGTTTTAAACCAGTAACTGGAGCGTCGGAAATTCCTAAGCTAAAAGTGGTTTTATCACTTGTTTGCGGTGGGGTTGTTTCAGCATCGTCATTTGATGAGCCGCAGCCTGCTAAGGCAAAAATAATAGCGCTACTTAATATTGTTGATTTAAAGTTCATGGTTGTTTCCTCTTATTTGATTTGTTAAGTGTATGTATTTAACCCTTAACCTAAATTGAATTAAAAATATAAGAAGTTATAACTTTTAACATGCTGTTTTAAAACGTTTTTAATTTCATCGATTTAATCTTTTTTTACTATATACTCGCGCCACTTCTTTTGAAGTCGGTTTTATTAGATCTAACCATTATTTTGCTGAGTGTCAGCAATATTTATCGGAACAAACATGAAAGATAAACTTTTAGCGTTTTGGCAAAGCCATTCAGAAACAATCATCACTTTAGGGTACAAAGTGATTTTAGCGTTAGTGATTTTAATTGCGAGTGCCTTAATTGCACGCTCGGTTAAAAAAGCGATTAAAAACTCTAAATCGCCATTAAAAAAAGTGGATAGTACGCTGCTTCCTCTTTTATCGAGTATTGCTGGTTATTTAGTTTATATAATTGGCGGGCTATTTATTTTAGATATTTTTGGCGTTAATACGGCAAGCTTAATTGCACTAATGGGTGCTGCTGGTTTAGCGATTGGTTTAGCCCTTAAAAATACGCTGAGCAATATTGCTGCGGGTATTATGCTGCTAATACTCAGACCTTTTAAAATAGGCGATTTTGTTGATGCCAGTGGCACACTAGGTACTGTGAGTGAAATAAACCTGTTTACCACTATTTTTAAAACCACCGACGGCCTTTATATAGCATCGCCTAACGGCAAAGTGTGGGGTGGGAATATTAAAAACTTTACCCGTAATGGCAAAAGACGAATGGACATAGTGGTGGGTATTTCGTATGCCGACTCTATTGATGTTGGCTTAAATGTACTTAAAGAATTAGCCGCATCAGAGAGCCGATTACTCGCAGAGCCTGCACCTAAAGTAATGGTAACTTCAATTGGCGAAAGCGCAGTGAACATTCAATTACGTGCGTGGGCTGTTAATGGTGATTATTGGCAAACTGTGTGGGATTTAAATAAACGTGTTAAAGAAGCAATTGAAGACGCTGGGCTGAGTATTCCGTTTCCGCAGCGTACACTGCATATATCTGAGTCTATGGCATCGGCCATAACTGTTAACAAAGATGCTTAAGTATGTATTAACATAAACATAAATAAAAATAGCGAGCCTTGGCTCGCTATTTTTATATTAGCCTTTGTGTAGGCTGAGGTATTAACCTTCTAATTGAAAGTCGTACACTGAACCTAAATTTAGTAGCTGCGTTAGCTCATCAAGTGCTTGGTAGCTTTCAGTCAATAGGGCTGAGTCTGCAAAGTCACTTGCGCCTAATTTGTCGCGGTAGTTACGTTTTGCCCAGTCACACAGTTGTGTGTATTTAGTATCAGTTAAAATAACCTCTGGGTTTACTGCAGCAAGTTCTTGCTCGTTAAGGGCTACACGTAAACGCAAGCAAGCTGGGCCGCCGCCATTTTGCATACTTTGGCGTAAATCAAAAAACTGTACTTGGTTTACTGGGTTATCAGCCATGATCATTTCTTCAATGTAGGCGTTAACCGCGCTGTTGCGTTTACACTCTTGTGGTGCCACTAATAGCATTGAACCATCTTCAAGGCTCACTAGCTGGCTATTAAATAAGTAACTACTTACAGCGTCGGTAATGCTTACTTTATCGGTAGGTACTTCAATAATGTAAAATTCTTTATTGCCCACATATGCTTCGCGAATATCTTGAAGTGCCAAAGCTTGGTTTAAAAATGCTTGCTGGTGGCACAGTAATACGTTGGCGTTACCTACTGCAATTACATCGTTATGAAACACACCTTGATCTATTACGTCTGGATTTTGCTGTAGTAAAATTTGGCTTGAATCTTTTAAGTTATGTAAACGGCAAATTGCTTCTGAGGCTTCTAGTGTTTGCCTTGCAGGAAATTTTGCTGGTTTTGGTAATTGGCTGTTAAACGCGCTGGCACCAAATACAAACATTTCAAGGCCTTGCTCGCCGTGGCTGTCACAAAAACGAGTATGGTTCGCTGCGCCTTCGTCGCCAAAAAAGCCTTGGTCTGGCAAATGGGTATGGTGCGCAAAGTATTTGTCGTTGTTAAACATCGCTTTTAATAAGCGTGTAGTGGTTGCAGGCTCTAATGAACGATGAAACTTATTATTTAAATTAGCTGAAGTAAAATGTACTTTGCCGTCGGTTGTATCTGGAGATGGCGATACCGTAGCTGCATTTGCTGTCCACATTGCAGACGCTGAATAACACGCGCGTAATAAAATAGGATCTGCTTTAAATGCTTTGTGAATTACTTGTGCATCATTACCGGTAAAGCCTAAGCGGCGCAGTACGTTTAAGTCGGGGCGCGCATGAGGGGCAAATACACCTTGAGTTAGGCCTTTGTCGTGCATGGCTTTCATTTTTTCAAGGCCTTGAAGCACAGCCTCTTGAGGATTTGAAAAGCTTGCTGCGTTATTTAACGAGGCAACATTACCATACGATAAACCAGCGTAGTTGTGAGTAGGACCAACTAAGCCATCAAAATTAACTTCCAAAGCGTGCATACACGTTCCAACTAAAAATTTTCAATAGGATGCAACAATACAACGCAATAGGGCTGCTTGCAAAGTTATAAACGCAGTGTTTTTACTAATTTTTTCGAGGTTTTTAAATATGGAGTTTATTACAAGGGAGTTGTTTTTATATTGAATGATTAATTTGAAGTTTAATTAAAATGTACACATAAATTTCATAGTGTGCAAAAGCTTAGCCTAAAGTAGGTTTATACATTTAAGCTTTATGCCAAGCCTTTACACAATACGATGCTACTTAACATAGGCGCGTTCTTTATCAGCGGTAGTGCGGGTATTTGTTGGATCATTAACTTGCCAAACGCTAATGTCTAAACGCCATAAAAGGTAAAGGGTATGGTATAAGTTGAACATGGTTTTTCCTTGGTATTTTCACTGAACACATCAGTTTATTGGAAGAAGTATGCCAACATTAACTTGAATATTTTATGAATAGAAATCAGGTATTTAGTATTTAAGTGTAAATACGTACTAAAGCATTAGCACCAAAGCGGTGAAGTATTACTAAAATATGCACCAACGTGGTGTGTTTTTAACAAAAAGCCCTGCAACTATTGGGTCACTTAAATGTGCAAGGCTTTTTAAAAATGTAGTCGCTTAAAAAGTAAATTAGCGGCCTACTTTTCCTTTTACTAAAGGTTCAAACGACATTACTTTAAACTTACCGTGACTTTGATTTTTGCCATTATTAAGTACAGGCGAATTATGTAAATCGTCAACGGTAAAGTATATTTTATGATCGGCTCCGTAACTAAAACCATCAGGCCAGCTAAGACGATCGTCTTTAAATAATACTTCGTAGTTGCCAGTGGGTTTAACTACGCCAATTGCGCCATTAGTTATGTCGGTTACATATACGTTACCGCCGCCATCAACAATAATACCGTCTGAAATTGGCTTAGTGCCGTAACGCGTAACTTTGTCTTCAAGTGCTTTACCCGAAAGGCTATCGTTATTTATATCGCTGGTGGCAATGCGGTAAACCGACGTGCCCGACATTGAGCCAAAGTAAAGCCAGTCTTCGTTAGGGTCAAGCGTAATAGGGTTAACACCTAAGCGGGCTGGTTGTCCGCCAAGGCTCATTGTGCGCCCATCAATAACCATATCGATATTTTCGGCGGTGGTGTAATGGCTATTTTGTAACACTCTGCGTGCGACACCTGTTTTAAGGTTTACCGTGATAATAGCGGCTTGGCTGCCTTGGGCTGTGTCGGCAATGTATACAACGCCATGTTTATTATCGATGACTAAATCGTTTAAAAACGAGGTGTCGGTAATGGTCGGTTTAGCCAGATAAATAATTTTATGTAGTTGCTCTTTGTTTGTATCCCAGCCTACTAAGCGCCCAGCGTGATCGGGCCCTGAAGTGTCTAGCATCCATAATACACCATCGCTTGATACGTTTATGCCAAGTACGTCGTAAAAACCTTTACCGTTATTGTACGCGTATGCCCACTCTTCATTAGGGTAGGGCTTAGTTGTACCATCGCTTAAAAGCTCCATAATTTTTTGCTTTTGGCCAAAAAAGCCATGCACAGATAAAAACTTTCTGCCTGATGGGGTAATAGCAATGTTGCCCGGTGGGTGCTGCGCATCAAATGTGGCTACTGTTTTTAAATCAGCATTTTGGCCAGCGGTGTTAGCAGATACAGCGTTGCTACCTAAAAGTGCCGTGCTACACGCCGCTGCTAATAGTAATTTTTTAATATGAGTCATTTTTAAAACCTTTTAAAACACGTTTATTGTTTAAAAATTAAGAGCCTAATCGGCTAAGTCGTTTACTACTAAATCGAGCAGCTGCATCAACTGTTTCGCTTGTGTTGCATCTACACTATCAAATTTACATAAAATATTTTTAGGAATATCGGCTGCTTTTAACTTAAGTGATTGGCCATGCTGGGTTAGCTGAACTAGGCGTTTGCGTTTGTCGTGCTCATCTTTAATAACAGCCAGTAATGATTTGTCGCTCATTTTTTTGAGTATTTGGGTCATTGCACCGCCATCTATCGCGGTTTTATCTATTAGCTCTGCAATTGTTATTTCGTCTTGCTCCCACAGCGCCATCATTACTACGTATTGCGGATAAGTTAAATTTAGCTTGTTTAAAGGCTCGCGATACGCACGCGCAATGCTGTTAGATGCCATGTATAACCGATGGCATAACTGATTTTTTAACTTTAATTGCTCAAACGGCATAACGTTATCCTTTATTTCGATACATGGTATTTTAATTTGCATGCAAAGTATTTGCAATCTCTAATTACTTGTTCTATTATTTTGCATGCAAACTAAATTAATTACTAAACTTTGGAGTTCATTATGAATGTATTACAAAACGTAGCTTATACAGCAAAAGCAACTGCAACTGGCGGCCGCGAAGGCGTAGCTAAATCTGATGATGGTCGTTTAGATGTAAAGCTATCAACACCTAAAGGTTTAGGCGGAGACGACGGTCAAGGTACTAACCCTGAGCAATTATTTGCCGCAGGTTATGCCGCGTGTTTTATTGGCGCACTAAAATTTGTAGCAGGTAGTGAAAAAATAGACTTACCAAGCGACACACATATTGACTCACAAGTATCTATTGGCGCGATTGAAGGCGGTTTTGGTATTGCAGTAAAACTTGCTGTATCACTAGGTGATATGGATAAAGCTGCAGCGCAGGAGCTTGTAGATAAAGCGCACCAAGTATGTCCATATTCAAACGCAACACGTGGCAATATTGAAGTAGAGCTTTCAGTTATTTAATTAATTGCTAAGTTAACTAATACTGTAATAGCCCAGTGGTTTTGCTACTGGGCTTTTTTGTGCGTGGAGTTTAATAAAAAAAGCCGTTAAATAAATATACAAAAAATCATATATTCACTATTTCATATGTTCTGTTTTTGTTTTATTGTATGTGCAATAAAACTGCGAGGACAATATGGAACAATTCAACCCACTTCAATTTTATAAATGCCTAGCGGACGATACGCGTTTAAAAGCAATGCTGCTCATTAGCGACCAAGAAGAGCTATGTGTATGCGAACTGGTTACTGCACTTGAGCTAAGCCAGCCTAAAGTGTCTCGCCATTTAGCGCAGTTAAGACAATGCGGATTGTTGAGCGACCGTAAACAAAATCAATGGGTTTATTACAGTATTAATAAAGCCCTGCCAGAGTGGGCTAAAAATGTATTAACACAAACGCTTACTGCTAACCCTTCATTTTATGAAAACGATTTAACGCGCTTAAATGTTATGGGTAATCGCCCTGAACGTATTACTAGCTGCTGTAACTAACTTATTAAAGGTATTTAATTATGACTATTAAAGTAGGTATTAACGGTTTTGGCCGTATGGGACGTTTAACTCTGCGTGCAGCAGTTGATTGGCCAGAAATAGAGTTTATTAAAGTAAATGATGTAGCGGGCGATGCTAAAACCCACGCACATTTAATTGAGTTTGACTCAGTACACGGGCGCTTAGCACAACAGGTTTCTAGTGATGATAGTAGTTTTAGTGTGGGTAAGCATACGATTGCAGTTACCAACAACAAAACCATAAACGAAACTGATTGGTCTGATTGCGATGTAGTAATAGAAGCCAGCGGTAAAATGAAAACCACAGAGCTGTTAAATCAATATTTAGCACAAGGCGTTAAGCGTGTTGTGGTAACCGCACCTGTAAAAGAAGACGGTATTTTAAATGTGGTAATGGGTGTAAACGATGATCTTTATAATCCAAGTGAGCATAAAATTGTTACAGCCGCCTCGTGTACTACTAACTGTTTAGCGCCAATAGTAAAAGTACTGCAAGAAAAAGTGGGCATTAAGCACGGCTCAATGACCACTATTCACGACATTACTAATACCCAAACGATTATTGATGCCCCTCATAAAGATTTACGCCGTGCGCGTTCGTGCGGTACAAGTTTAATTCCTACTACAACCGGTAGTGCAACAGCTATTACGCATATTTTCCCTGAGCTAAAAGGTAAATTAAACGGCCACGCCGTGCGCGTACCCCTTACTAACGCATCAATTACCGATTGTGTTTTTGAGCTCGAGCGAGGTGTTACACAAGACGAAGTAAACACGTGGTTTAAAGACGCTGCAAATAACGAGCTACAAGGTATTTTAGGCTACGAAGAAAGACCGCTTGTATCTATAGATTACAAAACGGATCCGCGCAGCTGCACTATTGATGCGCTTTCAACCATGGTAATTAACAACACTCAACTTAAACTATACGCTTGGTACGATAACGAGTGGGGTTATGCAAACCGTACTGCTGAGCTAATGCTTAAAGTTGCACAAAGTGATTTGGTTTAATCTCGCTTAAAAAGGTTTAACGCTATGTTTGCGCAGTTGGCTAACTTACCGAGCTCTATAAAACAATATTTAATAATTACTAGTAACTATTGGGCATTTACTTTAACTGATGGCGCGCTACGCATGTTGGTGGTGCTGTATTTTCATCAGTTAGGTTATGGCGCATTTGCGATAGCCATGTTGTTTTTGTTTTATGAAATATTTGGGGTGATCACCAATTTAGTAGGTGGTTGGCTTGGCGCACATTTAGGGTTGAACAAAACCATGAATGTAGGGCTTGGGCTACAACTTGTCGCTTTAGCCGTGCTTTGCGTGCCAGGGGATTGGCTAACCGTTGCCTATGTTATGGCAGCGCAAGCACTGAGTGGCATAGCAAAAGACTTAAATAAAATGAGCGCAAAGAGCGCCATTAAGTATTTAGTACCACAAAACGATGCAGGGCAAAGCCAATTATATAAATGGATTGCCATACTTACGGGCTCTAAAAATGCTTTAAAAGGGGTGGGCTTTTTTTTAGGCGGCTTATTACTAACTGTATTTGGTTTTGTGGGGGCATTAATAAGTCTAATTATTTTACTTAGTGTTGCGTGGGTTATTAGTTTAATTTTTTTAAAAGGCGATATTGGTAAAGCTAAAAACAAACCTAAGTTTAAAGAATTATTTTCTAAATCGCGGGCAATTAACTTACTTAGCGCAGCGCGTTTATGCTTGTTTGCAGCGCGCGATGTATGGTTTGTAGTTGCACTACCTGTTTACTTAGCCGCTCAGTTTAACTGGGATCATTGGTGGGTCAGCGGTTTTATGGCTTCGTGGGTAATTGCTTATGGGCTGGTGCAATCGCAAGCACCGCGAATAACTGGGCAAGGTGATTCAACTTCACATTCGGTTAAAAAAGCATACTGGTGGGTTGCTTTATTAAGTGGTGTAACTGGCATTTTGGCGTTGTTGATGCAATTGGATATAGCGGTACATTTTACGCTTGTAATAGGCTTACTTATTTTTGGTGGAGTATTTGCTGTAAATTCATCGCTGCACAGTTACTTAATAGTAAGTTTTGCTAAAAACGATGGAGTGTCACTAGACGTTGGCTTTTATTATATGGCCAATGCGATAGGGCGTTTGCTTGGTACGGTGCTTTCTGGTTGGGTTTTTCAAGTATATGGGCTTAGTGCGTGTTTATGGGTAAGTGTGTGTTTATTAGTTTTAGCCGCAATTACAACAGCACGGTTAGCTAAACTTTAAAAAAACCAACGTATTGTATTAAATTCAATTTGTTTAACGATATTCATAGCTTCGTTGGTTAGATCTACTAAACTGTATCAGTAGTTTTAATTTAAAGGGTGTAATGAATGCGAGAAATATCGTTAGCAAAAAAGTTACTCTGGCTTAGTGTCGGTAGTATATTTATAACTGTACTAGTGTTATCAGGCATTTTGTGGTGGCAGTTATCATCAAGTAATAAGCAGTTAGCGACTAAATCTGAAGAGTACATTACTGTAGAAGTAGAAGAAAAGCTTAATGCTCATGCAGCTGGATACGGAGAAAAAATTGCCGGCTTTATTAATGAAGCTTACCGCATCCCTTATTCATTGGCTGCTTTATTAGGTGACGCAGCCAAAAGCGAAACCCTGAGCCGCGATACGGTAGTAAGTATTAACCGCTCGATGTTAGAGCAAAATACTTTGCTTTCTTCTATATATTCGCAATTTGAGCCTAATGCTTTTGATGGGCAAGATTCGAGCTTTAAACAAGGTTACAAACATTCGGTTAATGGTAATGGCACCTTAGAGGTGTATATAACTCGCGACCAAAACGGCGTAATTGAACAGCAAAAAGTAGCCAACGCTGCCGATAAATATATTACCTCTTTAAATGAATTTGGTATTCGTGAAGCGCATTGGTATTTGTGTGCAAAAGACACGCTTAAGCCTTGTATTATGGAACCGTATTTATACGAAATCCCATCGGGCGACTCAGTAATGCTAACTTCGTTAACTGTGCCTATTTTAAAGTCAGGTCAGTTTATTGGTTTAGCTGGCGTTGATTTAACGCTCCCAACTTTTCAGGGCTTAACCGAAAAGCTGTCGAGCGAGCTTTACAACGGCCAAGCAAAAGTAACACTTTTAAGTGATATAGGTTTAATCGTAGGCAGCAGTCACTATAAATCTAAATTAGGCCGCCCATTTAAAGAAGCGGTTAGTAGCAACACTTACAGTGAGCTGGTTAAATTTAAAGGTCAACATGGCCTCTTTAAAACGCCTAGCGAGTATTTAGTTAACTACCCAATTAATATAAAACTAGCTAACACTCAGTGGTCATTAATCATAGAAGTACCTACAGACCTAGCACTTGCAGGGCCTGAAGCGCTAGAAAAAAACATGCAGGAAACAGCAGCATCACTCGGGTTTATTATTTTAATTACAGGCTTAATAATTGCTGTGGTTGCTTTTGTTATTATGAAATTAGTAATTGCAGGTGTAATAGCGCCGCTACAACAAATTCAACAGCGGGTTGATAACCTCGCAAGTTCTGAGGGTGATTTAACGCATACATTGCATGTTGATAGCCACGCAGAACTTATTGCATTAGCTGGTGGGTTTAATCGATTTTTAGCAAAACTACGTGATTTAATTTCTGAGCTTAAAACGGTGTCTGATCAAACCAAGCAGCAAGGCGAAATAGCACAACACATCGCTATTGATACTAAGCATAATGTGCAATCTCAATTTCAAGAAATTGAAAGTGTGGTAACGGCTATGAACGAAATGAGCGCAACAGCACTCGAAGTAGCCAGAGCATCAGAGCAATCAGCCCAACAAGCCGATGAAATAAATAGCTTGGTAGTAAGCAGTGAGTCGAGCTTATCATCTGCGATGACGCAAGTTAAAACGATGTCTGAAGAAATTAAAGAAGCTAACCAAGCCGTTGAAAAAGTTGCTTCGCGTAGTAAAGACATTACGCAAATATTAGATGTAATTCGTACTATTTCAGAACAAACAAATTTACTTGCACTTAACGCTGCTATTGAAGCTGCGCGCGCTGGTGAACATGGGCGCGGCTTTGCCGTTGTTGCCGATGAAGTACGTGCACTTGCTTCTAAAACGCGTTCATCAACAGATGACATAAGCCAGCTAATTGATAGTTTATTATCTGAAGTAGGTAACGCATCTACCGTTATTGAAAAAGGCGTAGTACGTGCACAAAATGCCGTTGATGAAACATCAGTAGCTTTTGATGCTCTGCACAGTGTTGTAGTTAAAGTTGATGAGATAACAAATCAAATTACGCATATTGCAACTGCTGCTGAAGAGCAAAGTTCGGTAACAGAAGAGATAAATCGTAACTTAACTCTTATATCTGATGCCGCATCGCAACTTGCTGACTTATCTACACAAGCAGGGGATAGCAGCGAAGCGCTTAATGCACTTGTTGCCCAGCAAGATAATGAACTTAACAAGCTTAAAACGTAACTTACAAATTAAGCTTTAAGCACAAAAAAATGGTCAGTTAATACTGGCCATTTTTATTTAGTAGAATAAATATAACTTGTTGAGAATGCTCGATAACTGCTATTTATAACTTTTTAATCAACATAAACATTTGGTTGATCATTGGCTCAGCAAATTGCTCTACATTAGGGCGATTAAAATAACCGCGTAAACCTGTAAATTGCACTTGAAAAAAGCGCGCATATTCAACAGCGGTCAACGTATTACTTAACTCACCTTTGTTTATTGCTTGTGTAAACAACTGCGTTAAATAAGCTTCAAATTGAGCTGTTAAATCTAAGCTTAACTCGTATAGGTTTGAGTCTTTTTCTGCAAACTCGCTGTTTGCTTTAACTAGCATACAAATAGCGCTTGGGCTGCAATCTTTTGTTTTAATTACCACGCTTTCAACAAACGCACGTAATCCACCAAGTACTGTATCGGCACTTGATAAAAACCCTTCTATTTGGGTTTTCATTTGTACGGTGTAATCTTTCAGCGATTCGCAGTATAGACCTTCTTTAGAGCCAAACGCAGAGTAAATACTACCCGGGCGCATATTAACGGCTTCTTGTAAGTCACGCGTTGAGGTTGCATGAAAACCTTTTTGCCAAAATAGCTGACTAGCAACGCGAACTACATTCTCGCGTTCAAATTTAACCTTATTAGCCATATCATTCTCAATCAATTTGAACATTTGCTCAATTTTAACTTGAACGGTCGCTCAAAATCAAATACTATGTGTCTCGAAGTTACTTAAAACTATTAATTATTAGGAGCTAACCATGGCCGAATTTACTTTATACACTCAAGAAAACGCACCAGAAGAAGCAAAACCGTTACTAGCTGATTCAGTAGCAGCATTTGGTATGCTTCCTAACTTACATGCAGTAATGGCTGAAGCACCAACATTACTTAAAGGTTACCAAGTACTGCATGAGTTGTTTCAAAAAACATCATTCAACGCAGAAGAGCTAACAGTAGTATGGCAATCAATTAACGTAGAGCACGACTGTCATTACTGTGTTCCTGCTCACAGTGGCATTGCAGCGGCAATGAAGGTTGATCAAGGTATTGTTGACGCACTTGTTAACAAAACACCACTTGAAAACCCTAAGCTGGAAACTCTTCGTGAAACTACACTTGCAATGACACGTGAACGTGGCGTGATCAGCGATGAGCAAATCGAAAAATTCTTTGCCGCAGGTTACGCTAAGCAACAGCTACTTGAAATTATTGTAGGCTTGTCTCAAAAAGTAATGAGCAACTACACTAATCACCTTGCTGATACACCAGTAGACGCTGCATTTAAAAAATACGTAAAATAAATACGGTTTTATAAATGACAAAAGGCAGCCTAGGCTGCCTTTTGTGCTTTTAAATCACAGCTATTTAAATTTGACCGTTTTTGTACTGCGTGTATAAATACGTTGTTCGGGCTTTGTCC
The DNA here is from genome assembly GCF_014163885.1 of Pseudoalteromonas sp. SR43-2. Lineage (NCBI taxonomy): Bacteria > Pseudomonadati > Pseudomonadota > Gammaproteobacteria > Alteromonadales > Pseudoalteromonadaceae > Pseudoalteromonas > Pseudoalteromonas sp. SR43-2. The sequence goes on from NZ_JACJED010000015.1 coordinate 26,604, forward strand.
ACTCACCTTTTTTTAAATAAGAGGTCGATACAATAAATTTATCGTCTTTTAGTTCACTCATTGATTTAACCTTTGTAATACCATCTTGGCTACCCGTTACATCTTCATAAGCTACAAATTGAGTGGGGCTGAGTACTTTCATAGTCCCTTTTGTATAAAATCCTGCGGTTGTGAAATAGTAAAATACCAAAGACTCTTTTTTACTGTCGTAAAAAATCATCGACTCGCCGCCATACTCACCTTCATTAATAGAGTGCTTGGTATGTATCGCTTTACCGTTTAAAGCACGCTCCCAACGGCCAACATCTTGTATTTTTTTAGCACCTTCAGGGACTTTAAAGTCAGCCTGCCAAGTTCCTAAATAGGGCTTAAATACGGCAAGTTCTTTATCAAGGTTGGTGGATGTATCGGATGCATAGCTATTAAATGTTGATAAGCATAAGACTAAGAATATCGCTTTAAAATATGTCATAATTTGGCTCTTGTTTTTGTAATACCAATGCCAAGTATAGGCGATAATTAATTGATAAAGAAAATATTAATCACATTCTCATTACTTTATTTAGCCGCCATTTGGCTGGCTTACCTACTGCAATACTTACCTGTTTATATACCAATATATGTACCTGGTTATATAAGTGTATTAAGTGCTATCACTTTTTTAATGTACGCGTGGGATAAGCGACAAGCTAAGCGCTCTTCACATAAAAAAGTAAATCGCACGCCAGAGCGCACACTGCAACTACTTGCATTATTTGGAGGATGGCCGGGGGCATTACTTGCTCAACAATTACTTCGCCATAAATCACAAAAGCGACGTTTTATAGTGGTGTTGTGGTTATGTAGTTTAATAAATGTAGGGGCTGTGGGGAGTTTATTATATTATTTGGTGTAGTTTAAAATTATGCCTTTAATACATGTGAAATGTTTAAAGGCATAATTAAAGTTTAGATACTGGACTAGTTAGCCGCTTCAGTTGCTGCCACTTCATCTAAATTTACTGTTAAAATTGTCTTTTTATCGACTACAACCCATTTGCGGTAAGTTAAGTAACCTGGCTTGCTTACTTCAACGTCGTACTTACCTTCTTTAAGTTCAATGGCATCTTGGTACACAGGCGCAATGTTCATAATGCGTACGCGTGCATCACTAGGGTTAGTGATTACAGTTAATGAAATAGGTGCTACAGCTTCGACAATTTCTTCTTGTACTTGAACTGCTTCTTCTTTTGCAAGTTGCTGCGTTTCATCTACAGACGATGTAGTTGAACAACCACTTAGTATTAGTAATGCCGCTAGTGCGCTTATCTTTTTCATAGGTACTCCATAAACTCATTTAAATAGTGATAATTACGAAAAATCTTGGAGGAGTTTATGCAAAATGATCGCTCAACCCGTCGTCCTTGACCTTCGTTTGTTAAAACAAAACGTTTGTTAGTTTAATATATTTTTAGTTATTTGGTGATGCTCTCGCAATAAATAGTTTTTTAAAGCATTACATTATCAAGAGACTGAGTAATAGCTTCGCTTCTTTCAACAAGTTGCTCTGCTGTACGGTACATCTTTCTTTTCATTAACGTATTTGCCATAGTGATATAACGTCTAGATAATTCTTGTTTTAAAGAAACGAGTAATGAAAAGTCTTTAGGTAATGTTGCAGACTCGGTATTGATTAATTCTTCAAAATCTAATAAATCTCTGTACTCTTCAATCGTCTCTAGTTTTTGTGTGTATCTATCAAATCTAGGACCGTAAAATACGACGGCATCTTCAGTAGGAAAATCAGCTGGCTCACCTAGATTTACTTTCTTTTGGTAAAGCGTTAAAGCATCTATCGCCGACTCTCTTTTTAGAAGGTCTGCAAAGCCAAGTTCATTTTTTTGATTATTGGTGAAAATAGCTTTACCAACATTAAGTAAAGATTTTTGCGTGATAACATCATCTTCTTCAATCGCTTTATCTAAGGCAAGTTTATAGTTATCAAAATGCACTTCAGACGGGCGATAAACGTAGGTGCTATCGACTACACTTAAATCATTGATTAATTGTGGAATACTATTATTGTCTAGTTCACTATAGCGAGATTGCTCAAGTAACAAATCAATACGAGAAGTAATATCTGAAATTATTGATTGACGCTCTCTTAAAATGCTTTCGAGTTGTACCGATAGCTTTTCTGAATCTGGGTAATATTCCAAGGCTTTACTATAAACATTAATTGTTTCATCAAAGTCTTTAAACTTGTTAGCGCTTGTATTGATTTGATTCGCTCTGTAATCAAAGCTTTGTAGAATATTAGCTTGATTAGATCTTAATAATCCCTGTTTTAATACCTCGTATTGAGGTGGGATTTCTGCAAGCTTGTTTAGAATCTCCGGTCCATCCCAAGACATCCATGTTTCTACTTGTTGGTTAATTGCTTTTGCATTATCTAATTTTGCTTCAAGCTGCTTTATATTATTTGTATTTGATAGATAGTACTGACCAGCCAAAAGGGCTAACACAACAGTACTGGCTGCAAGTGCTATTGCCGGTTTAAAGTTACTTTGAAGCTTATCTAAAACAGGCTTTAACGAATCAGTTCTTTTTGCTGCATCTAAAGAAATTGCTTTATTAAGTGTGCCCCATAACCATAAAGGGCAGTTACTAGGACGTTTTGCCGATGTATCTTTAGGGAGTGTGTCTGCTGCAACACGATTATATGGATGTTTGCTACTTAATAACTCTAGGGCAATACACGCATAAGAAAAAACATCATCTTTAACGGATGCTGCAGCACCTTTTAATTGTTCAGGACTTGCATAGGTTGGCGTATAACCTCCTACAGTGCCTAGGCTTGATTCACTATTAACTGCATAGGCATCTTCAATGGTTTTGTGTTTAGCAATACCAAAGTCAAGTACCTTGAGGCTACCATTTGAATCGAAGATTATATTCGATGGCTTTAAATCGTTATGAATGACGCCACGAGAATGAGCATAAATTAAAGCATCGGCAAGTTGATCAAGAATCACGCTCGCTTTTTTGAAAACCATTCCAGAGGGTTTGTTGCGTTTAATTATTTGCTCTAGCGTTTCGCCTTCTACTAATTCCATGGTTACGTAATGTAAACCGTTATCAGAACCTGCAGAATATACTTTTACAATATTTGGATGGGAGAGCTGTTGTGTTTTAGTTGTTTCATCCTTAAGAAGTGAAATAGCTTCTTCAGAATGAGAAAACTCTTCTAATAATACTTTAATCGCTACGAAAACTTCAGGACGACTCGCACTTTCTAAAAATAAATCTCTGGCTCGGTAAATGTAACACATACCACCTTGGCCAATAAGTTCTTCAACTAAGTAGCGATCCGAAACTTTTTTACCAATAAGGTTTAATTTATTTATTGCTTTTGACGTGCGAAGATTTGAGTCAAGCGAAGCTATCTGCGTTTTATCATTAGAACTGTTGACACCGCTCATTATAAATCCTTTTATTGTGTATATTAAAATAATCGCAAAGGTGAGTTTTTTATTTTTATCAATTCTCCCTTTGATAAGCGCTGTATTTTTACAAAAATTAGCCAACTTAGCAATGTTTCTAAAGCAGAACTTTCGTACAAAACTTTAAAAAATTAAGGGCTTTTATATTAATTATTGAAATATCGTTTATTTACAGTTTATATTTATAAACAGCGTAAGCCTACAGGCATTGTTTTGTAACACTTCTAGGGGCTTAAAATGAATAAAATGTAATGCTAATTATTAAATAGCAATTTTTTAAATGGGAACATACAAAATATCTTTTGTAAGCTTTGAAAGGGCTTTTTTATATAGGTTTTGTTTAATTTAATTTATTTAAATTTGAGCTTTTGTATGGTTGAGTATATTTTTATATATTAATTTCAATGTTGACAATAGTTTCTCTTCTACTTTATCCTAATGAGAATGTAGATTTATGGGACTAACTTATCAAATGGAACTGATACTAAACATCACTAGTTATCATAGACTCTCTCCAGAAATTGAAGCAACTAAAACAGTAAAAGACTCTCTAATATTTGGCCGTTCAGAAGCATGTGATTGGCATTTTCCTGATCCTGAAAAAATCATTTCTAGTAAGCACGGACGCATAGTTAAAGAGGGCGACTCTTTTTATGTTTACGATACATCTACAAATGGTACTTTTGTAAATTTTGGTGTAGCTCCATTAGGTCAAGGCAATAAACAACGCTTGTCAAATAGTGATACGATCACTGTGGGTGATTTTCAGATAGAGGTAAAATTAGCTACTAATGAAAAAACACCTGACACCGATTATGGTAATTTAAGCGCTGCAGCTAGTATTAGCAAAGAGCCAGAAAGATCTTATCAGCATCCTACGGAGCATTTTTCTGAGCCAGAACAGTATTTTAATGAATCAATAATGGATGAGTCTATGCCTGCAGTTTCTATGACTCAGGCCAGTGACCTTAATTCAGCTAACCAAATACCGGAAAACTGGGATGAGCTTGCTCACTTAATGAACCCAGAAGCTGTAACTCAACAAGCACCCGTTGTAAGTAAACCACAACAAAAACCAGCTGTAGAGCAGCAAACTTCAGTTAATACACCAGTACTAGATACGCCTGTAACTAAACCTCAAGCAGTAAAGCCTGCTCCTAAACCAGTAGTGCAAAAAAATCCAACATCGCCTAGTGAAGATACCGCTTTAACTGATGCTTTTTTGAACGGGCTGGGGGTCAAAGCTGAGTTGCAAAATTCATTAAACTCACAAGAACTTTGGTTTGAAATGGGCCAAGGGTTAAATCTATTACTGACCGAGTTGATGGAGTCTCTTCGCCAAAGAGCGCTTGTAAAAAACCAATTGCGTTTAAACCAAACGATGTTTCAAACTCAACAAAATAACCCAATTAAGTTTTCGGCAGATATTGATGACGTTATTCAGAATTTATTCATCAGAAATAGTGCAAGCTTCCTGTCGTCTCAAGAATCAATCAAAGAAAGCTTTGTTGATACACGAAGACATGAACATGCTTTATTAGCAGGAGCTGACGGCGTATTAAAAGGGATGTTAGAGCAAGTTTCTCCCCAACATATAAATCAACAAATAAATGATAATTCTAACGTATTAAAAATCATCCCTGGTCAAACAGAGGCTAAGTGCTGGAAGCTATACAAAAATTTATATGATGAGTTATCTCATGATGTAAATAGTAAGGGAGCTATGGCGTTGTCAGATGATTTCTTAAAAGCATACAACGATAGAATTAAAGAATCGTTCTAGAAAGGAAAGTAGATAATGAACAAATTTAAGCTCTTTTTAATGAGTTTCAGTTTACTGTTTTTAGCCATGGGTTGTTCAACTGTTAATAAGTTTGTGCCTCCTTCTACGGATCTAAAAATTAATGTGTCTAAAAATGTAAATCCAGACACGTCAGATAGACCTTCACCGGTAGTAATGAAAATTTTTGAGCTTAGCTCGAGAACAATTTTTGATACTCAGGATTTCTTTAGCCTGTATGAAACACCTGAAAAACTATTAGGCCCGGACTTATTAAAAAAAGATGAATTAGAATTACAGCCAAACTCTGTTCAAGAATATAAAATGAGCTTAAACCGCAATACACGATATGTTGGTGTTGTTGTCGCGTACAGAAATATCGATCAAGCACGATGGAGAGCTGTAATCGAAGTTGACCCAACTGGCTATGACGATATAGATGTAAATGTTGAAGCAATTGCTACATACATGAGAGAGCAGTAAAAAAGGATTTGTACAATGAGTGATAACACTCGTGTTGCCTGGACCGAAGGAATGTTCTTAAGGCCGCAACACTTTCAGCAGTCAGATAAGCATTTTTCGCATTTAATTAAGCAAATTTGTAATGGGAATTTAGCAGATCCTTGGGGCATACTTGATATAAGTATCGATACTCAGCTATTAAGCTCAGGCCAATTTGCTATTGAGTCATTGTCAGCTATTACCCCTGATTTGCTACCTATCGATATGCCTCAATCTACCTATTTGCCTGAGCCTTTAGTGGTAGGCAAAGATGTTTATGATGAAATAATTTATTTAGCGGTTCCTGCACTAAAAGCCAGTGGTATTAATATTTCATCTTTAGATGAGGATATTGTTACGCGTTATAAACTAAGCGACTTATCTGTAAGTGATGACTCTTTAGGTGCACAAGCTCAAGAAATTATTCAAGTAGCTAAGGTATTTAGTAAGCTAGTATTGTCATCAGACGACCATGCAGGCTATATATTATTGCCACTTGCACGCATTGTTGAAGTTAGCAGTGAAGGGCAAATTAAGCTCGATCCAAAGTATATACCAGCATCGTTAAAAGTCGGTCATTGTAAGCCATTACTTGGTTTAGTGAGAGAGATTGGCTCAATGATCAAGCAGCGCTCAGAGAGTATTGCTGTTAGATTGTGCCAAGGTTATGCGGGAAGTACCTCTGTAGCTGATTTTATTATGCTGCAAACATTAAACAAGTATGACGCTGTTTTTGAAAACTTATTATCAGTTAATAATCTTCATCCAAGCGTTCTTTATACACGTCTAATAGAGCTTGCTGGTGAGTTATCTACTTTTAGTACAGTAAACAAAAGAGTGCCTAAATTACCTAAGTATGATCATAAAAACTTAGGCCCAGTATTTAGTGAAGTAGTAAACTTTTTATACCAATCTTTAAGTCATGTAATTGAGCAAACTGCTACAGAAATAAAGTTAGAGCAAAGCAAGTTTGGTATTTCTTTTGGTGCGCTCAAAGACAAATCAGTACTTAGCTCAGGTCAATTTGTATTGGCTATTAAAGCCAGTGTTCCTCACGAGGAGCTTCGTAAGATATTACCTTCTCAAATTAAAATTGGTAGTGTTGAGACAATCCGAGATTTGGTAAATAATCAAATCCCAGGTATTACAATCAGTAACTTACCAACGGCACCGCGTCAAATTCCTTACCATGCAGGTTTTCATTATTTTGAATTAAATAAACATGGCGAGCATTGGGCTAAACTTCATTCAAGTGGTGGTATTGCTATCCACTTGTCAGGAAATTACCCCGAGTTACAACTAAGCCTGTGGGCAATAAGAACTTAACTTTTAAAAGGAAGAGTTTCAATGGACGAAACCATTATAAAACCACGTCCTGGTCGATTAGGGCGTGATGCCTCAAATAATCCTCAAGTAGATAATGATCCAGACAAAACAGTCATGTCTGTTGAGCCTGTTGCAAGTAGTATTCCTAGTAATGCAAAGGTTTCTATATTTAGAAACCCATTAATGGAAGCCGCAACAGACTGTTTCTCTTTGGTTATTTCAATTAGAAAATCAGTTGAGATGACTAACTTAGCTGCGTTAAAGCATCGATGTGTAGAGGCTATCAAACGTTTTGAAGTCGAACTACGTAATCAAAATTTATCAAAAGATGTAATCAAAAACTCTCGTTATTGTTTATGTGCAATTTTAGATGAATCAGTTTTAAACTCTAAATGGAGCTCTATGGAATGGGCTGACGAAAGCTTGCTTTCGACATTTCATAAAGAAACTTTTGGCGGTGAGTACTTTTATACTTTACTTGATAATGCATTGACCCAGCCTGAGCAACACAAAGCCTTTCTAGAGCTGCAATACCACTGTTTAAATTTAGGTTTTAAAGGTAAGTACAGGCTAGATACTGTGGGTGATAATAAAGTAGAAGAATACCGCTCACAAATGTATCACTTATTAAATCAATTAGATGGGCCAATCAATAATAAGCTTTCTCCTAACTGGAAACAAAGAGTAGCCGCTGGCGTAGAATTAAGAAATCAGGTGCCATTGTGGGTTATTTTTTCTGTTTTAGGCTTACTTTTACTTACCGTTTATTTATTTATAAATATGAAGCTAAATGATGATGTTATGGCTGTTAGTGACAAGCTTGCAATCATTCATCCTGTAGCTGAAGATCAAGCAGTAGATAAAAAAGATCAGCAGTTACTTGTACTAGAGCAGCTATTACAAACCGAGATTCAAATGGGGATTGTAACGATAAAGAAAAATATCGATAGGATCAGAATCTCAATTAATAGTGAGAGCCTTTTTAATCAAGGTGACTCTAAATTATTACCTTCATTTCAGCCTATTTTAGAAAAACTAGCGTTAAGCCTTGAAGGAACCAAAGGACGTATTTTAATAACCGGCCATACAGATGACACACCAATTAGAACTGATAAGTACCCTTCTAATTGGCACCTTTCTTTAGCGCGCGCAACGCAAGTTGCAAACTCTATGGCTAAAAGTACAAACCTCAGTGGGCGTTTATGGCCCGAAGGTAAGGGCGCAGCAGAGCCTATTGCCAGTAATTCAGATTCAGCTTCTCGGTCATTAAACCGACGAATTGAAATCGATTTATTATTTTAAGAGGCTGAAATGAGTTTTTCACAAAAAATAAAAAAAGTGACCTACGCACTTACATCTCGTACGGCAATGCTAATTATTGGCTTTTTAGCTTTATCATTATTAATTTGGTTTGGCGGCCCATTAATCGCGATAGCTGACTATGTACCACTACAAAGTATTGCAGCAAGACTGTTTACTATTATATTGGTTTTATTGGTTTTTTCTGTGTCTAAAATTTATCGTCTTGTGCAACAAAGCAAACGAGACGAAAAAATGGCTGATGAGTTAATTGATAGTAATAACGATACAAATAGCTCTGAAGTAAATGAAGAAATTACTACGCTTAAAACGCGAATGAACGAAGCTATCGATCTTTTAAAAGACGTAAAGCTGTTCAAAGGTAAAAATATTTACCAGTTGCCATGGTACATAATGATAGGCCCACCAGGGGCTGGTAAAACTACCGTAATTCATAACTCAGGACTTGATTACCCGCTAAAAGACAAACTAGGTGTTGACTTGGTTCATGGTGTTGGCGGTACTCGTAATTGTGATTGGTGGTTTACCAATAAAGCAGTTTTAATTGATACAGCTGGGCGCTACACAACGCAAAGCAGCCATGCAAAGCATGATTCACGTGCATGGGAAGGCTTTTTAGGATTACTTCGTAAGTACCGTCCTCTTAGGCCTATTAATGGTGTAATGATCAGTATGGGTATTTCTGAGCTGATGAGCCAGACCAAAACTGAGAGAAACCTACATGCTCGTGCTATTAAACAGCGCTTACAAGAGCTGCAAAGCCAATTAGGCATGACCTTTCCTGTTTACGTTATTTTTTCTAAAGTTGATTTAATTGAAGGTTTTAGAGAGTTTTTTGGCGAATTAACCGAAGAAGAGTGTGAGCAGGTTTGGGGCGTAACCTTTGAACTTGATTTAGATAAAGACACGCAAGTAGATGCTTTCAACAAAGAATTTCACTCATTAATTTCTAAATTAACTGAAATGTTAAATCGTAGATTAATTAATGAAAGAAACGAAGAAATTCGCGCTAAGATATTTGAATTCCCTAGGCAGCTTCGTGTTTTACAAGGTGTAGGAGATGCTTTTTTAAAAGAAATATTCACTCCTAATGCATACGAAGAACTACCAATGTTTCGTGGTGTTTACCTCACAAGTGCAACGCAAGAAGGTACGCCATCTAGTTTTTTAAACGAAGCAAACGCAGGCGAATCTGGATACATTAACCAATCTAAAAGCTTTTTTATAAAGAACGTATTAGAGGGTGTAATTTTTCCAGAGCAAAACTTAGCAAGTACTAACAAACATCATGACAAGCAAAATAAATGGCTTCGTGTTGGTAGCATAACGCTTGCATGCATAGCTTTACTTGGTTTTTCAACATCGTGGTACTTTAGTTTTGCTTGGAATAGTAACTTAATTTCAGAGACTGAAGACGCGATTGCAACGTACCAAGAACTTGATACAGCCTCATTTGACCGTAATAACTTACTAGTACTAAACGACAGATTAAAGGCTCTTAGAAACTTACCTGCAAGCAACCCTGAACTTGTTAATACACAAGAGTCTAAATCAATTGGGTTTGATAAACTAAATGAAATAAAAATGGCTTCTACACAAGCCTACGACCGTTCATTACAAACGTATTTAGAACCGTTTATTGCAAGTACCTTAATTAAAGAAATGGAAGCTCATCCTGAGCACTTAAGCTATTTATACGAAACACTTAAGTGTTACCTCATGTTGTTTCAGCCTGAATACTTTGAAAGTGAAGATATAACGGTTTGGTTTAACGCTTATTTAGAGCGTAACTTACCAGGCGATAAAAATATGCAAACCAGAGTAGAGCTGATGGAGCATGTAGCTACATTACTTGAAAATGGTGTAAGCCAAATTGAAATTGATAATCAAGCAGTGCGTGTTGCGCGAGCTGAGCTAACTAAGCTACCAATTGCTGAGCGAGCATATCAACGATTACAAGCCGACTTCCTAGATAGCAGTATTCCGCCATTTAGGCTTACAGACATTATTAGTTTTGAAAGTGCGCAAAAATTTACTTTTAGAAATGACGGTGAGCTTACGCGAAGTATCCCTGGCTTATATACATTTAATGGTTTTCACGGCATTTTTAATGTTGAGAAAAGTAAAATGCTTGGCAATTTAATGGCAAGTAGCTGGGTGTATGGTGAAGAGGCAACGGGCACTTACGATATTTCTAAAGATGAGATTGAGAAGAAACTAGAGCAGCGATACTTTCAAGATTATATCTATTATTGGCAATCATTTATTGATGATCTGAGCCTGAATCAATATAGCTCTCCGGCTGAGGGGGTTAATATTACTGATGCCTTAGCAGGCTCTGAAGCGCCTATTAAAAATATTATCACTGCAGTACAAAAAAATGTGCAGCTAACTAAATTACCAGTATCTGATAACCAAAAGGCTGCAGGTAAAGTTGCAGCAAATGCTGCTGAAATAGCTATGCAAACCAAAGCTAATCGTATCAAGCGATTTTTACCTGACGAAGCCCCTAAATTTGATATTAAATTACCGGGTCACCAAGTTGAAGAAGCCTTTGAAGATGTAATAAAAATTGATGCTCAACAATTAGATAATATTCAGAAAAACCTAAGAGAGTTAAACGTTTACTTAACCAAACTTGATAGAGGCGATCAATTAAAGTCGTCAATTAAAGACCAAATTAGCGGTAAAAGTAAGCCTAGCTTTATTCGTCAGCTTGAGTTTCAAAGTCGAGATTTACCTTACCCGTTTAATAGTTGGCTGTTAGATATAAGTAGAGATACTAGTAACATAACTAAAAATAGTGCCAACAGACATTTAAACGAGATGTGGAAAAGTAAGGTGCTACGCGAATATAACGCTGCAATTGTTGGCCGTTATCCGTTTTCTCCATACGCAGAAAAAGAAGTGAATATGAAAGATTTCACTCGATTTTTCGGCCCAGGTGGAACAATTGATAGCTTTTTCACCAATTATATTGCGCCAAGTGTAGATATGAGCTCAACGCCATGGAAATTTGAAAAAGATATAGGTATTAGCCGAGATACATTAGCGATGTTTGAACTGGCGAATCAAATTCAAACAGTCTTTTTTGATGGCGGAAGTGCAACACCAAGAATTGAGTTTGGCTTAAAACCATTAGAATTAGACCGTACCATCTCTAGCTTTATGCTCGAAATTGACGGTCAGTCAATGACTTACAGGCATGGTCCACTTAGAGTAACAAATTTTGTATGGCCTGGAGCAAGTGGCCAGAGTAAAACACGAGTTGTATTTACTCCTCCAAATGGTGGTCGTTCTATAAATACAACTTACCAAGGTGAATGGTCGCTATATCGCATGTTAGACGAGTTAAGTGCTAAAAGAGCAAAAACACGTGAAGACTTAGAGTTACATTTTTCACTCATGGGAAACAATGCGAAAGTCGAGTTATTGCCTAAATCAATCAGGCATCCATTTTGGAATAAAAGTGTAGAGAAGTTTTCATGTCCGACCCGATTATAAATATTGGTTATCTTGGCAAAGTACCTAGTTTAGGTGATTTTGTACAAGATAGCGTTTCGAAAGAGTTTTCAGAGCATTGGGAGCAGTGGCTGCAAGCAGCCATTGCAGTGAGTAAAGAACAGCTAGGTGAAGTATGGCAAGATAATTACTTAATTGGACCAGTATGGCACTTTGCATTATCGCCAAACATTGTTGGTGACAAAGGCGTTATGGGGACTCTATTACCGAGTATGGACGCAGTAGGTAGACACTATCCCTTCACAGTTGCTAGCACATTAGAATTTGCACCTATAGATGTTTTAAACTCAGGTGTGTTTTCTTTAGAGTATGAAGACACTGTATTAAAAGTGCTTGATAGTTCGGTTGATTTATTCTCTTGGCGTAAAGAGGTTGCTAAGTCTCTAAGCTCTATAGCAGGAGTTAAAAAGCAGGTTAGTTTTTTAAATTCTGTAGATAAAAATAAAAGTGCAGAAGCATTTGAGTTCTCAGGTGATGAGTTATCAAGTCAAGTCCTCCAAGATGCAATGCATGCTCTTTTGTTAAAAAAACACGGTGATTACAGCGTTTGGTGGACACATGGCTCTTATAATATAAAACCTATGGTACTCATAACGCCTGGCTTGCCTGCGGTAAATCAAGTTGCAGCAATGTTAGATGGAAGGTGGAAACACTGGGAATGGAACTTTACACAGGTAAAAAATAGTGATTAGCAAGTTTAGTACAAGTTATGCAATTACCCACCGAGGCGCTGTGAGGCAGCTTAACGAAGATGCGCATGTAGAGATAAATAACCATAACTTATGGGTTGTCGCAGATGGGATGGGAGGTCACGAAGCAGGTGAAGTTGCCAGTCAGCTTGTTGTAGATGTAATAAGAGCAAAAGTTGAAGAGCTACCACTTGAGAAGCTTGAAGTATCTCACATAGTTGAAGCCATTGAAGATGCGAATAGGCAATTAAACGAATATAGCGCCCAATATTTAGGTAGCAAAACCGCAGGAAGTACAGTTACTGCCTTATTTCTTAAAAATAATAAGTACTATGTTTTGTGGGTTGGTGATAGCAGAGCTTATATGCTTCGAGATGGCCAACTTAAGCAGATATCGAGAGATCACAGCCAAGTAAACGATTTAATTGATGAAGGGATTATTTCAGTAGAAGAAGCCAAGACACATCCATTATCAAATGTAATCACAAGAGCTGTGGGTGTTACTGCGGATGTAAAAGTAGACGTTATTCAAAATGAAGTAAAAACGGGCGATATATTTTTACTTTGTTCAGATGGGCTCACCGGTGAGTTGTCTGATGAGGACATATGTTTATCGCTAGAGCCTAGTAGCATTATTGATTCTGGTATGGCGCTTATGCATTCATCATTAGTTAGAGGTGCAAGAGATAATGTGACCTGTATTTTAATTAAGTACGATGAAGGATACGCTGGTCATAAATCAGAAACATTCAACATTCAAGATGAAGCTACTATCCCGCTTTTTTCTAAATAACGATTTTAAGTTAAAAAATTTGGTTTGTATTTTATATTTGAGTTTTTACTTTAATTACATCTATTAATTAATAAGTATATTAAATTTTAATTGTTTATATAAAGGCAATAATTAAGGTTTAAACTCAATTGTAACTAGGCTTGTAATTTATTATAAAGAATGTAATATGAAATCCGCTCCGCTTTATTGGAGTTTTATGGATAATTATTAGGACGATGGAATGTTTTTATTTGAAGAGTATATTTCCCCTATTTCAGACACCGAGGTTGCAGGTATTGATCCTCGCTCAGATGTCTCGCCTACGTCGACTTATTACGCCTTAAAAGATTTAAGAAACCAGCTTCGCGCAGCAGAAAGAAATGCATTAGTGGATGAAGAAGGTATTTCCTCACTAGCAAGAGATTGGCTTCCTTTATTAGAGCAATGTAGCAAAGCAATAAAAACACAAAGCAAAGATATCGAATATTTAGCTTGGTTTATTGAAGCACTTTGTCGAATTCATGGCTTCAAAGGCTTAGCTTTTGGTTTTAAAGTTGCTCATAACTTGCTCGACAATTATTTTGATGAATTATACCCGTCACTCGATGACGATGATGAAGTGTCAGACAAAGTATCTGCATTGGTTGGCCTTAATGGTTCAGCAGGCGAAGGTACATTAATAATCCCGATAAAAAGTATCTATCTGACCGATAGCGCCAGTATGGAGTCATATTCTTTTTGGGAATATCAGCAAGGCTATGATATTTCTCGTTTAACAGATGAAAAAAGAGAGAAAAAGCTTAATTTAGGTGCTGTTGACTATGAGCTCATTGAAAGAAGTGCTGCAGAAACAAGTACTGAATTCTTTGTTACTTTAAAACAAGACATTGAAAACGCGATTGAGCAATTTGCTTTATTAAGCGAAGTATTGGATAGAGTAACTGGACAGCCACAGCCAACATCAAATATAAAACAAGCATTAGAAGTTAGTCTTGCTGCTGTTGAGCATGTTGCTGCAGATAAGCTTGAAGCTGCTGATAAGGCAAAAGCTGCATTAAACGAAGTGCAAGAAGTGGTTCAAAGTGAAGACGACGACGGTCAAAGTGTTACAGAGCAAGTTGTAAAAGTTAATCACGAAATTAACTCAAGAGAAAGTGCGATTAATAAACTCAAAGAAATCGCTACTTTTTTTAGAAAGACAGAGCCGCACTCACCTATGTCGTACACCATAGAACAAGTAATTCGATGGAGCGAATTGTCGCTGCCTGAATTATTAAATGAATTAATTACAGATAGTGATGCTAGGACTGGGTACTTTAAGTTGTCTGGCATTAAAATCAGCGAAACTGAAACATAAGTAAAAGGAGTTCTCTATGAGTATCCATGATAAATTAAAACGAGTTCGTAAGCCTCGCGTACACATCACTTATGATGTGGAAACTGAAGGCACTGCAGTAAAAAAAGAATTACCATTTGTTGTTGGTGTTATGGGCGACTTCTCTGGTGATAACACAGAAGCATTAAAACCACTTAAAGATAGACGATTTGTGCAAATAGATCGTGAAAACTTTAATGACGTTTTAAAGCGCATGAGCCCTTCACTAAAATTATTAGTTGATAATACGCTTAATGATGATGGTTCTGAATTTGAAGTAAAACTTAACTTTAAATCGATTGATGACTTTGAACCAGCAGCTGTTGTAAATCAGGTTGAGCCATTACGTAAATTAATGGAAACACGCAACAAGTTACGCGATTTAATGACTAAGATTGACCGCTCAGAAGAATTAGAAAACGTGCTTGAAGAAGTACTAAGCAACACAGCAAGCTTAGATACAATCGCAAAAGAGCTTAAAATAGAGGAGACTGAAAAATGAGTACAGAGCAACTAAGTACTGAATTAGAGTCTACCTCAGAAGCAACGTCTTCACTATTAGAGCAAGCTATTGGCGCAACTAAGCAAACAGATGCAAGCCGTGCAGAAGAGTTACTTAAAACACTGACAGAAGAAGCCTTAAAAGGGACTGTTCAGTGGAACAAAAACATGACAGTGACGTTTAATGAAGCAATTCAATTAATCGACCAAAAGATCTCAAAACAGCTAAGTGTAGTAATGCACAGCGAAGAGTTTCAAAAGTTAGAAGGCTCTTGGCGTGGATTGCACCATTTAGTAATGAATTCTGAGACAAGCTCTACACTTAAAATTCGTATGCTAAATATGAAGAAAAAAGAACTTCATAAAGATTTGAGCAAAGCTGTTGAGTTTGACCAAAGCCAAACATTCAAAAAAATCTATGAGTCTGAGTTTGGTACTCCAGGTGGCGAACCATACGGTACTATCGTTGGTGACTTTGAGTTTACTAACCACCCTGAAGATGTTGAAACATTAAGTCTAATGTCTAATGTTGCAGCCGCTGGTTTCTGTCCATTTATTGCAGCTTCATCGCCATCATTATTTGGTTTTGATAACTGGGAAGAGCTAACCAAACCACGTGATTTAGAAAAAGTATTTGAATCTCTAGAGTACACTAAGTGGCGGTCATTCAGAGACAGCGATGATTCGCGTTTTGTTTCATTAACTATGCCTCGTTTCTTATCTCGCCTACCTTATGGTGCGGCTTCTAAACCAGTTGAAGAATTTAACTATGAAGAGTTTGAAGTTGAACCAAAAGATGGCCGTTCAGTAAGTACTGATAACAGTGATTACTGTTGGAGTAATGCAGCCTACGCTATGGCAACAAATATGACCAAAGCATTTGCTCAATACGGTTTCTGTACTGCAATACGTGGTGCTGAAGGCGGCGGTAAAGTAGAAGGTCTTCCTACGCATATCTTCACAAGTGATGATGGCGATCCAGATCTTAAATGCCCAACTGAAATTGGCATTACAGATCGTCGTGAAGCTGAATTAAGCAAGTTAGGTTTCTTGCCTCTTTGTCATTACAAAAATACAGATTATGCAGTATTTTTTGGTGGACAAAGCTGTCAAAAACCACAAATTTATTCAACTCCAGATGCCACAGCTAATGCGGCAATATCTGCACGTCTACCTTACCTTATGGCAACGTCTCGCTTTGCTCATTACCTAAAAGTAATGGCGCGTGATAAAATTGGTAGCTTTATGGAAGCTGAAGACGTTGAGTCTTGGTTAAACCGCTGGATCCTTTCGTATGTAAATGCGACTGAGGGTGGTGGTCAAGATATCAGAGCACGTTATCCTCTAGCAGATGCAAAAGTATCAGTTAAGGAAATTCCAGGTCAACCGGGTGCATATAATGCAGTTGCATGGTTACGACCTTGGCTACAAATGGAAGAGCTTACTTCTTCTTTACGCCTTGTAGCTAAAATTCCAGAGATCGGTTAATTAACTGATCTCGAGCGTTAAGGATAATGCAGTAGAATGAATCACGAAGAGTTTTCATTTATAAATCAAGACTTCGCTTTTGTACAAAAAGCGCAGTCTAGAATAAGTGATAATGAGGCTTTACTCGATAGGTTTTTAAACGAAAAAAACCTAGATAAAGCCTTGTTGTTATGGCTTGAAGGCTCTTCAGATTCACCTATATCTTGGACTAAAGAATCACTTGGTCCTTATTTACAGCGCGTAATTGTTGAACTCGATCAACTCATTTCAGAACAATTAAACCTCATAATTCATAATGATAGATTTCAAAAGTTAGAAGCCAGTTGGCGTAATCTTTGGTGGCTAATACTTCAAAGCGAACAATACGACAAAGAAAATAAAGTAAAAATAAAAGTATTGAACTGCGATTGGGCAACACTCTCTAAAGATGTAAACAAAGCTATTGATTTTGACCAAAGCCTATTTTTTCAACTACTTTATCAAAGTGAGTTTGATAGCGCAGGTGGCGAGCCATTTGGTGTAGTAGTAGGTGATTATGAAATTAGTAACATGTGCTCAGCAGGCACAATTTATAATGACATAGACACAATAAAAGAAATATCTAGAACCGCTGCCGCTTCTTTCTCTCCATTTATTTGCTCGGCTTCTCCTAACTTATTTGGTGCAGATAACTTTTCTGATTTAGGCTATTACGCAGACTTGTTTAACCAGTTTGAACAACCCGAATACGCTAAATGGCAAAGCTTTCGAGCGATGGAAGAATCTCGCTTTATTGGGCTTACGCTTCCTCACGTATTAGTTAGACCGCCATATAGCAATGATGGAAAGCGTCATCAAGATTTTTACTTTAAAGAACAAATTAAAGATCCTGAAAGCGATATGCTTTGGGGCAATGCAGCATACCAATTTGTATCTACCTTAATAAGAGCATATTGCGATAGTGGCTGGTTTGGTCACATTCGTGGTATTGAGCCGGGTAAATTTTCAAAGGGGCTGGTTACAGGGCTGGCGAGAGACAGTTTTGCAAACGACACCTATCAAAAAGAAGCAAAGCCACCACTAAACTTGTTAGTGACAAGTAAGTTTGAAAAGCAATTTTCTGAACTTGGCTTTATTCCAGTATCGTCAGTGACTAATACAGAACACATTGTTTTTTATAGTAATGCATCGGTTCAAAAAACTAAAAACTATGAATCAAGCGCTGCTAATATTAATGCGCGCTTATCTTCAATGCTGCAATATATTTTGTGCGTATCTCGTTTTGCTCACTATTTAAAGCTATTAGCTCGAGACCGTGTCGGCTCTTATAACACGGCACAAGCTTGTGAGCGAGACCTACAAGCGTGGATAAATAATTATACAACGGCTTCAGACTCTGCCTCCGAGCATATAAGAAGTAAGTACCCGCTAAGTAATGCCAGAATAAAAGTCAGTGAAAATAAAGCCAATCCAGGGCATTACTTTTCTGTTTTACAATTACAGCCACATTTTCAATTAGATCAGATGATCTCCAGTATTAAATTAATTACAGAGCTCAGTCCTCATCATAAAATAAAGGAATAGTCATGAAAAAAATACATAGCTTAATTCGCGAGGGGAAACTTACTGATGCATTATCTTGTTGTGCTACAGAGCTTCAAGATGAGCCATTAAACTTTGATATCAGAAGTATTTACGCCGAATTACTTTGCATAAATGGTGAACTTGAAAAAGCCGATAAACAGCTAGATTTCATGGTACAAAAAAATCCAGAGTTTGCAGTAGGTGCAGTAAATTTAAGGCACTTAATTCGTGCTCAGCAATCTCGTGTAGATTTTTACCAAGGTAAAGGCATTCCTAAGTTATTTCATGATGCGAATGAGTTAGACACACTATTTTTGAAAATGCATGTTGCTCTGTTAGAAGGCTCAACCGACGAAGCAGCTCAGTTAGCTCAAGAGATGGAGTCTTTAAGAGTTAGCACAGACGAGGCATCAACAAGAGATCTCGATGATTGCTTAAGCCCGTACCTAGAGGTTTTAGGTACTAATGGTGAGTTTTATCTAGCAAACTTTAACGAAATTGAATCGTTAAAAATGGAGCCAGTAGAATCTTTATTAGAAAGTATTTGGTTACGTGTTGAAATTACAATTAAAGATGGTCCATCAGGTACAGCTCATTTACCACTTGTTTATATTAACTCTGAATCGGAGCTTGAAAAGCTAGGTCAAGTATCTGATTGGGTTGAGTTAAAAGATGAATTTATTATTGGTAAGGGCATGAAAATGCTGTTTGTTGATGATGAGGCTATCACCATCCCAAATTTAAAAATAAGCTCACTTGAAACAGCATAATTTAAGCTTAAGCAACCATGATAGAGCATAAACAACAGCTTCAAGCATCCATTATAGATAGGCTCATTGACGATGAGCCCGACTTCCAGGATGCGCCATCACGTACCGAAGGCATCACTATTAGTGAGCTTAGAAAAAACGTGCGCAGAGATATAGAAGCTTTGCTAAATGCTCGAATTCAATGGCATACATGGCCAACTCAATACACCGAACTGGCTACTTCATGTTTGTCTTATGGTTTACCTGACTTTTCGAGTATGTCTGTAAGCTCTCACGAAGGGCGCGCATTACTGTGCGAAACCGTCAGAAATACAATTTTAAAATTTGAGCCACGGTTTCTTGAAGTTGAAGTGTTCACTGACGAAGAAGTACCTTTAAATAGAGTATTAAATTTAAGAATAAATGCGCTTTTATACGCCGATCCTGAGCCAGAATTTATTAGTTTTGATTCAGAAGTAGAGCCCGTGAACTTAGGTATGAAGATTATTGAGGCATCATTATGAACGATGAGTTATTGAAGTATTACAATCGTGAATTAGCATTTGTGCGTCATCTAGGTAAAGACTTTGCTGAAAAATATCCAAAAGTTGCAGGGCGTTTAAAGTTAAGTGAAGATCATATTGAAGACCCTCATGTCTCAAGATTAATAGAATCTTTTGCATTTTTAACTGCCAATATAAGGCAAAAGCTCGACGATAGTTTCCCGGAGTTAACGGATGCTTTGCTAGGGCAAATGCTACCAGATTACCAAGCGCCAATTCCATCAATGTCAGTTGTTAAGCTCGAAGCTGAGAACTTATCTACGGCAGGGGTGGTTATACCAAAGGCAAGTGAAGTAGAAACTAACGTTGACTCAATGAAGCAATGTAAATTTCAAACGTGTTATGAAACCTACCTTTGGCCTGTTGAAATAACAAATGTGCAATTTGATAATAGCCCATTTGTAGCGCCTAAGCCTCGCTGGCAAGAAAAAGCAAAATCTATTTTCAAAATAGAATTAACAGGTGAGTATAAAGGGGTTTCGCTTGCAGAAACTGGCCTTGAAAAATTACGGATTTTTATCAATGGCCAATGGCATCATACACTTAAAGTTTACGAACTACTGTTCAAACATAGTATTGGTATTGCTATAGACAATGGCGATGAAGGTATTAGATATCTGTCAAAAAACCAATTAAAAGCAGTGGGCTTTGATTCTAACGAGGCTGTGGTTCCTTATTCACAGCGCTCATCTGCCGGATATCGTTTGCTCGTCGAAAATTTTACTTTTCCTGAGAAGTTTAGGTTTTTTGAGCTTGAAGGCATTCTTTCATCACTGCCTAAGCAATCTAATAAATGTAGTATTTATATTTACCTAGATACTGAATCTGCTGAGCTTGAAAAGCAAGTAGATAAAGATATGTTCTTATTAGGCTGTACACCAATAATAAACTTATTTGAACAAGAGCTTGAGCCAATACGACCTGAGATCAGTGAATATGAATATCAGTTAACACCGCGTTATATGGACTCGGAAATATCAGAAGTAATTGGTATATCGGAAGTTATTGCATTTGATCATAAAGGCAATAAACAAATTGTTTCGCCTTTTTATGGTCAAACACATCCTAAATATCATGGACATGATGATTTGTTTTGGCATATTCGTCGAGAAACTGCTTCTTGGGCTGGCGGTTATGTAGAGTCAGGAACCGAAACATTTTTATCGTTAGTTGATGCTACTTTTGAAAATAGTGCGATGGAATATGGTGACGGAAACTCTGTACTTACTGTGCGCGCAAATTGTAGTAATCGCAACCTACCAGCAAGCATGCCATTTGGTGATGACGAACTTGGTTTATTAATGCCTGAGCGCGGCGATGTAATTAAAAAAATAAGATGTTTAACGCCATTTACTCATGCAGTGAGACCTATATTAGCTGATGCAACACGGTGGCAGTTAGTTAATCATTTAACGCTTGATACCTTTAGTGGTGAAGACGCATGTAATAAGCTTAAAGAAGTTTTACGTTTATACGATTTTAGAGCATCACCACAAACTAAAGGCATGATAGATAATATTTATAGAGTGGTAATAGAGCCCTCAACTGCCCGTGTGATTCAAAAAGGTAAAGTAAGCTTTGCAACAGGCAGCGAAATTGAAATTACATTTGCTAATGATGATTTTTCTGGCAGCGGCATGTTCTTCTTTGCATCAATACTTGATCACTTTTTTGCTCAATTTGCAGCAATAAATAGCTACACGCGTTTAAGTTTAAGGCTTAAAGAGCAAGAACAAATTTATTATCAATGGCCTGCAAGAGTGGGTGACTGTCCGTTATTATGATAAAGCAAATAATCTCACAAGCTTCTCAAATTGACTTTTACAAAGCTGTTTTCATAATTGAAAATCAGCTAAAAAAGCGTGGCTTAGATTATCGACATGTCGGTTACGACAGTAATCCAAAGCAAGAGTTGATTAAGTTTACAGCTACCCAAAAGTTTGGTTATCCAGGTAATGCAATTACCAAATTAGAAGAAACTGGTTTTGAAGACGGTATGCATAAAGTAACTATGCAGGTTTCTTTTATGGGGCTGACGGGTTGTTCAGGCGCTTTACCCCAGTTTTATAGTGAACTTGTGATGCAGCGTTTACGCTATAAAGATACAACCATGCGTGACTTTTACGACATGTTTAATCATCGTTTAGTCTCACTGTATTACCGCGCTTGGAAAAAATATAAGCCTTCGCTTAATCACGTTAATAAAGAAAAAAACAAAGACCCATACACACAAATACTCGGTTTATTAAGTGGTGGCTATAACGAGCACCAACTGCATTTTTCAGGTTTATATAGCCGTAAAATTAGAAATGCATTTGATTTAAAAAATGTACTTTCGTCATACCTAGGTTGTGATGTATCAATCAAACAAATGGTTGGCCAATGGCACGAGTTAAAAGAGCAAGAACAAACCCGTTTAGCCAGCCAGGCATTATATGAAGGCCAGCACGCCCGTTTAGGTGTTGATACCATGATTGGAAATAAAGTATGGGACGTATCTTCTAATATCGAAATCCACATAAAATCAGATGATCCAGATAAAGCAAAACAACTTTTGCCCAAAGGTCCGCTTTTTGAAATAGCGAATCAAATAACAAAAGACTATGTAGGAAATGCTATTAACTTTCGCTTAGTCATTGAGTCAAATTTTCAAAATTTAGGTGCCGCTAAACTTTCAAAAAATGAGTGTCAGTTAGGCGCCAATAGCTTCTTATCTGTACAAGATAACAAATTAAAATCTAACCCTACTAAGTTATCGTTTAAGGGATAATTAAAATTAAAAGGAAAAAAGTATGTCTTCGATGACACTGAATAAACTAGTTGAAAAACTGAGTCCTGATTGCAGAAAAAGCCTAGAAGGTGCTGTTGCTATATGTAATAGTCGCAGTCATTTCACGGTTGAACTTGAGCATTGGTTACTTGCAATGATTGAGCAGCAATTAGATGATGTTAGACTAATTTTTGGCTCGTTCGATATAGATATTGATAAAGTTCAACAGGATTTAAATCAATCATTAGAGTCGTTTAAAACGGGTAGTGAGTCATCTCCTAGTTTGTCAGTGCATGTTACGAGTCTTCTTAAGCAATCTTGGTTAAGTACTAGCATTGAGTTTACAGATAATCAAATTCGTAGTGCATACGTTATTTATACCCTTACTAAAGACGATACATTATCTAGCTTAGTAACACGTTGTAGTAAGTTATTTAATAAAATAGAGCCTGGTCAATTGCTTCATGCATGGCCTGAAATAGTTGCGCAATCTCAAGAGCGCAACCATTCAGTACAAAATGCGTCAACTCAAGCAAATGTTGGTTCTAAAACTCCAAGTTTAGATCAATTTACTGTTGATTTAACTGCCCAAGCACTCGCTGGAAAAATAGATCCTATTCTTGGTCGTGATTTCGAAATTCGTCAAATGGTTGATATTTTAACCAGACGCCGCCAAAACAACCCAATTTTAACTGGTGAAGCGGGCGTAGGTAAAACAGCAGTCGTTGAAGGGCTAGCATTAAGAATTGCTCAAAAAGACGTACCTGCTGTATTACAAAATGTAAAAATTCACAGCTTAGATTTAGCACTATTACAAGCTGGTGCAGGTATGAAAGGGGAATTTGAAAATCGCCTTAAATCGCTTATCAATGAAGTAAAAAATGCGGTAAATCCGGTTATTTTGTTTATTGATGAAGCACATACCATGATTGGTAGCGGTGGTGCAGCGGGTCAAAATGATGCGGCAAATCTATTAAAGCCTGCTTTAGCGCGTGGTGAATTACGCACAATAGCTGCAACTACTTGGGCTGAATACAAAAAGTTTTTTGAGAAAGACGCCGCATTAACACGCCGGTTCCAAGTTGTAAAAGTTGAAGAGCCAACCCCTGAAAAAGCGGTGGCAATGTTACGAGGCTTAGTGCCTGTAATGGAAAAACACCACAAGGTGTTTATATCTGAGCAAGCACTTGAAGGCGCGGTGCATTTATCACATCGTTACATTACTGCAAGGCAGCTACCAGATAAAGCCGTTGCATTACTAGATACAGCTTGTGCACGTGTTGCAATGAGCCAAGCATCTACTCCAAATACTATAGAGCAGCTTGTAAATCGCTTAAGCGAAATAGAAACACAAGTAAAAATGCTTAACAGAGAGCAAAAAACGGGTTTAGATCATTCTCACCAGCTAGACACATTAAAAGCAGAGCTAATTACAATTGAAGAGCGATTAGCGCCGTTAAATGAGCAATTTAGTGCTGAAAAAGAAATTGTAGCTGAGCTTAATCAAGCTTTAGAGCTTATTAACTCTCAAGATGAAGAGTCATCACAAGAAATACTCGATAAGCTAAGACTTAGTAAAGAGAAGCTAGCCTCTTTTGAACATAATATGGTTCATTGGCAGGTTAACGAAGAGCTTATAGCGCAAGTTATTTCAGATTGGACAGGGATACCTGTTGGCAAAATGCATGAAGATGAAATACATGGCATTTTAAATTTAGCACAGCAAATGAAGCAACGAGTTGTAGGGCAAGACCACTCTCTTGATTTAATAGCTAAAGTTGTTCAAACATCTCGTGCTCAGCTAGCAGATGAAAGCCGTCCTAACGGTATATTTATGTTAGCAGGGCCAAGCGGTGTGGGTAAAACAGAAACTGCACTTTCGCTAGCCCAAGAAGTGTATGGTAGTGAAGAAAACGTCACGGTAATTAACATGTCAGAGTTTAAAGAAGAACATAAAGTTTCTTTATTACTTGGCTCTCCTCCAGGGTATGTAGGTTACGGTGAAGGAGGAATATTAACCGAGGCTGTAAGAAGAAAGCCATACAGTGTTGTACTTTTGGATGAGATGGAAAAAGCACACCCAGGCGTACAAGATATTTTTTATCAAGTGTTTGATAAAGGTACAATTAAAGACGGTGAAGGCCGCGATATCGACTTTAAAAACACAATTATTATTATGACCTCAAACGTGGGCACAGATACCACAATGAGCTTATTTGAAGACGAAGAAAGTAAACCAAGCATCAAAGGTTTATTAAAGGCATTACAAGATGATTTACTTGCTTCATTTAAACCGGCATTTTTAGGTCGTATTAATGTAATACCTTACATTCCATTAAGTGACGATATTCTTACTGAAATTGCCGCTATTCAAATAAATAAAATAATTAAACGTGTTAAAAAACACTACAATGCAGAGTTAATTTATAATGACGATGTAATTGAATATATTATTGCTAATTGCCAAAATGCAGGCTCAGGTGCACGTAATATTCACACTATACTTCAAAATAGAGTGCTGCCATTGTTGTCTGAGGTTTTACTTTCTAGCATGATTGACGACAAAGAAATTAATAGTATATCGCTATTAGTAAAAGATAATGAATTTGAACTAGAGCTGAATTAAAGGTTAATTAAAGTTAATTTGAAATAACTTGTTATTAAGGTTGTTTCTTTAGTTTGAGGGCATTATAATTTTGGTGCCTGATATCACTACATGGAATTTTTGAGACATTGTCTTCATCTAAGGAAAGGAATCAGAAGGCCTTTTCATTGCTGTATTAAAGATAATGGTTTCAAAGGAATTTTGGTATATACCAAAGTAAAGAATCCAGTATTAATGGATAACATTGTTTAATAAAAAGGAGCATTATCAAATGCAAGCAAATACATATTTAAAATACGGTTCAATCAAAGGCGAAACTACTGCTGAGTCTTTCAAAGATTTAATTACAGTTTTATCTCTTGATTGGAATGTAAGTCGCGAAATTAGCTCAGCTACTGGTACAGCGATGGACCGTGAGTCAAGCTCTACTCGCCTTGGTGACGTAACAATCACTAAACTTCAAGATAAAGCATCTCCGGATCTTTTCAAAGAAGCGACAATCGGTAAAGGTTTACCAGCTGTTTTCCATATCACTAAGCAAGGTGATAAGGTTGAAGAAATCATGAAAATCGAACTTACAGATGCAATGATTTCTAGCTACTCAGTTTCAGTACAAAATGATCGTCCAATCGAAACAATCACTATCAGCTACACAGAAATGATGATGACTGTTACTCCAACAGACGACAAAAATAACATTACTGCTCCTCTTGTATACGGTTACAGCGGTGTTAAAGGTCAACAAATGTAATATTTGTTACCTTATAATGGCTCTGGGCATTGCTCAGAGCTTTTTTTGATCTTTAGGACGGGAAAAGCAAGGAATGCAAAAAGCAACACAAGATAAAAACGTAATTCAAATTAGCACCCCTGTTGGTAAAGATGCCCTCTATTTAACTCGTTTTGTTGCCCAAGAGGCAATGTCTGATTTGTTTGTTATGTCGGCCAATATGTACACTATTGGAAAGCAGATCGCGCACGAAGACTTAGTGGGTAAACCTGTATCTATTAAAGTAAAAAATGCAGATGGCGGTGGTGAGCGTTACTACCACGGCATTGTTAGTCATTTGGTTTCAAATGGCAGCCGTACGGCTGATGTTGACGAGCAAAAAAATTATATAGATTATCAAGCGACGATAGTTCCATTCGCAGCTTCAATGCGCAATCGTAAAAATAGCCGCATTTTTCAAAAGAAAACAATTAAAGAAATATTTGCTGATTTATTTGGCCAACACAATGTTGCCTTTAGCGATAAAACCAGTAAAACCTACCCTAAATACGAATATTGTGTTCAGTATCAAGAGTCTGATTTTGATTTTATTCAGCGCTTATTCCAACAAGAAGGTATATTTTACTTTTTTGAACACTCAAACAGTAACCATACGCTTGTATTAGCTGATGATATTACGGCTTACGAAGTATGTAATGAAGGCAAAGTTGTATTTTCAACTGGCCATTTAAGCGAATCACACGTATCGCGCTGGCAAGGTGGCTTAAGCATTGCCCCTGGTAGTTTTAAACGTATTGGTTACGATTTTAAACAGCCATCACGATACCCAGATGGCGAGCAAGCAAACGCTGAACTTCCTACTCAATCGGTCTCTGAAATTTTTGAATACACGGGCGAGCAAGAGTGCCACCCGCGCGCTGCTAATCTAGCGTCTGTGCAGTTAGAGTCACTGCAAAGAGACATGAAGCTTTCCAGTGGGCGCAGTGACTGCCGCTCATTTACTGTAGGTAAGTTATTTAGTTTTAAAAAGCACGAAGACCCACGTCTTGAAGGTAAAACATTTGTTATTACCTCTATGATGACTTCAATTACAGTACCCAACCAATCAGGTTCGCAGCAGTCATCGGTAGAAGAAGTTTATTCAAATCACTTTGAATGTGTCCCAAAAGAAATCCCGTACAGAGCACAAATAAATAAGAAAAAGCCTGTAATAAACGGGGTCCAAACGGCAATCGTAACTGGCGACAGCGCTGATGAAATTATGATTGACCAATATGGTCGCGTAAAAGTGCAATTTGATTGGGACAGAGAAGGCAAAAAAGATTCTAAAAGTTCGTGTTGGATCCGCGTTGCCCAAAACTGGGCTGGTAAAAAGTGGGGGGCTTTTTTCTTCCCTCGCGTTGGCCAAGAAGTACTTGTGGATTTTATAAATGGCGACCCAGATCAACCTATAATAAGTGGGGCCGTGTATAACGCAGACTTAATGCCTCCGTATGCATTACCGGCAGAAAAAACACAAAGCGGCATAAAAACGCGTTCTACAAAAGAAGGCGGAGCAGATAATTTTAACGAGCTTAGGTTTGAAGATAAAAAAGGCAGTGAGCTGGTTTATCTTCAAGCAGAAAAAGACAAGCAGCTCTATGTTAAAAACGATCAAAACGATAAGACAGATCACGACCACAACATTGAAATTGGCAACGACAGAAAAACAGATATTGCTAACAACGACACCCTTAATGTTGCTAAAAATCGTATTGCCGAAATGGGTGAAAACGATACTTTAAAAGTAGGTAAAACATTAAATATAGAAGCGGGTGATGAAATAGTTATTAAAACAGGCTCTGCACAAATTAAAATGAGCAGTAATGGTAATATAACTATTGAAGGCACTAATATAAATATTAAAGGTAGTAATGTTAAAGTTGACGGCAGTGCTATTACTTTATCAGCTGGAATGATTAAATTAAATTAGTGCAAATATGGAAATAATAAATAGCTTTCATTCAGGACTTAGAAACGGCATTAATAATAACGGATATGTTGTATATTGCCGTTATGGGCTTGCGCATTTAATATGTTTGCCAATTAATAGGCCAGACGATCCATTGCTAAATCCAGCATTAAGTCATCTAAAAGCAATGAATGGTTATTACGCTGGCCAGTTTTTAAATAATTTACACCCAGTATTAAATAGTGAAGATGTTGTGTCGGGATTATACCAATATGCTATGCAAAGCCCTGTTGCACTTTCAGATTATTCTCAAAGTGAATTAATAGAGTGTTTATCTCTATTAGTGGCGCACAGCAAGTTATTAATTATCCCTTTATTTGATTAGTTTTATTTAAAAATATAAACAGACAAGGAGTCTTTATGGGCAAGCCCGCAGCTACAATTGGTCACATGCATGTGTGTCCCAAAACAACCGGCACAGTGCCGCATGTAGGCGGCCCTGTAGTTATTGGTTCAACTAATGTCTTAATTGGAGGAATGCCTGCTGCGCGTAAAGGCGACATGATGGTGTGTATTGGCCCACCAGATAGTATTAAATCGGGTTCTGGCTCGGTTAAAATTAACGGTAAGCCTGCAGCTAGAATGGGCGATGACAGCTCCCACGGCGGTAAAATTGTTGTTGGCAACCCTACAGTATTAATAGGTGGCTAACCTTGCTATCTACATACCTAAGTAATCATAAAGCGCAACTGCTAGCAATTAGTGAAGCACAATATTGCCCTTTTACATGCGTAGGTTTTATTAAAACGCTTAAAACAAAGCTATTAGAAGCATGTTGGTTAACGGCTAAGAAAAATAACGTCCCACAAAAATTTAGCCAGCCAGATTTAGTGCAATTAATCACTTTTTTACAAAGTGACCCCAATATTGATTCCACTGCACAAGCATGCGTTGAGGTAATGGCTAATTTGCCTCAAAACATTAACTTAGCGTTTATTAACGCTTTAATGAACGAGCCTACCTTACATAGCCTAACTAAATTAATTATTTATAAAGTTCTATTACAACAACATAGCTTGAATTTAATCGCTTATATTGACTTAAAAACTTTGTGCTTTGCATTAACCACTGACAAAGAGTCACTTGAGCATTTACAGCCAGCGTTGGAGCAAAATTTATTAATAAGTAGCCAAGCCAAAAATACCGATGTAATAAATACGTTTAAACACATATGCAATGCCGGGCTTATTAATTCTCCGTTAATGTCGCTTTTTTTATTATCACTCAGTTGGGAACAGGTGAATGTAGTTGGCAACCATGCAAGCAACACTTTAACGGTTGACCAAACCATGCAGGTATTACTGCAAAGTAGCTTTGCAAAATTAATTCCATTAGCTAATACTTTTTTAAATAAAGTTGAAGAACCACATACCATTATTGCTTTAATAAGGCGCTTGCTTGGCGATAAGCTTGATTTATTAGTGAGCTTTGAAACACAACTGCAAGCATGGCAAGGTGATGAGCTATCGTGTAGTGAATTTAAGCGTCAGTTACACACTAACTGGCCAAAGTTTGAGGGCGAGCTTTCATCTTCGCGCTTAATAGCTGGTAAAGCGCTAAATACTAAGTTAAATGCTATAGAAATGTCTGCTATGGATAGTTATAGCCAAGCTGTATTTAACTTATATAACTACTACCAACACGCTACTGCTAAAAAGTTAGCTGCGGAGGCCGTGCTGTGAGTGCTTTTAATATTAATATGGAGTGTTTTTTAGCGCCATTTTCACAAGACATAGATGAGCTTTTATACGGCGAAGAGTCAGCATCAAATGAGTTTAAAGAATGGCAATCGTGGAATGCATGCATTTACGATTGCATATTAAAAGCAAAAGAATTATTTGCAAAAGTTGAAGACCTACAAGCGCCTTTAGTTTGGTTGCTTCCTGCGCTTGAATACCAAGGCGAGCTTAAGCACCTTTTGGCAAATAGTTTAAAACAGTTATTTCCACAGCATGTAAGTCATATTTTGTTTTATGGTGCTACAGGCGCTAATGCAATGATCGAACTTGTGCAAAAAAATCAGTGGAAAAAGGTTAACGTACTTGCAGTAGACGCTACACACAAAGCAAATATAAACGGTGAATATACTTATCAAGGTGTTGGTGGAGCACTTGCAACTGTTACAGCGGTTAAAACTGGTTGGATGCAACAAAGCCACGAACTGGCTCCATCTGTAGATTTTATAAAGCATAACCAATTAAGTGGGATTTTTTCTAACATTGCGCTTAATAGTAAAAAACAAATAGATTTTATATGTGCGCCAGGTAATGGCGTAAACCACGAAAGCGATGTGTGGTTAACAAATTTACAATTGCTCAGTAATTTAATTAGTGAGCATACACATTATGAATTACCTAATTACAAATTAGGTAAAATTGGTGCGCTTGAAGGACTCGTCAATTTATATCAATTGACCTCAAGCCCGGCTATTGTAAATCACTTTAAACACGCGTTAGTGATTTCTCAAGAACAATCAAAATACCAGGCCGCAGCATCATACTTATGGATAAGTGAGGAAGTACACAACTAATGCAAAGTAATACAGTTGTTTTACAAGGAACAAGTTACCCCATTTGCCTCGTTGCTGGTAAAGGCCAAACGCCTTCTGGCTATGCACCTGCAGTAGCAAACACGGCACAAAGTGCTAAACAGCAAATAGCTGAAATTGGTGGTGCGCTAACTGGCGATGCTGCCAAACGCCTCGACGTAATTAACTTATTAAATAGCGCAGGCGTTAGCTGCCCACGCAGCGCCTCTGCCCGCGAAACCGCAAGTGCACTTACCCAAGCTTTAATAGCTGGCGCTGTAACGTGTTATCACCAAAAAGCAAAGTCATCTATTCAAGTTAGTGATAACACCAATAGTGGAGCAGCTGGCAAAAAGTCGAGCAAAAAATCAAGCTCAACAGCATCAGGGAAAAGCGCATCGCAAGCACCCGCTAAAAACACTGGCGGTGCAAGTAATAACACCGCAAGCGAAGAGCCCATTACAAATCAAGAGTGCCGTTCAGATCCGGTATCAATGCTTTCGGGCGAAGAAATTCTCCCGCTCATCGACTTTACCCTAGCAGGGAGTCGGCAATTAGTGTGGCGACGTTTGTATCGCTCATCTCATGCTGATGTGTGTACAACAATGGGTAATGGTTGGCGCCATGACTTTATGGCAAGCCTTACAGAGCATTATTTGCCGCCGCCAAAAGTGGGTCCTAAACAAAAAGGCACTTACTGGTTAGAGTACCAAGACGAGCACGGCGCTAAACATAAATTTGAAAAGGTAAAACCTGGCCAATCAAGCTATCAGTTAAGTAGTAACTTAGCGCTACATTACCAAACAAATGGTAAGCAAGTACTTGTAACGCCAGATGACCAACACCTTACCTTTAAACCAGGCGAAAGCGCGTGGTTGCTTGAAAAAATAATTAACGAAAAAGGCCAAAGCATCGCGTTTTATTACGATGCAAAAGAGCGCCTACACCGTATAGAAGTCAACAAAGTACGTGGCTGTATTATTAGCTACAACGCGCAAGGTTTATTAAGCAAAATAGCAGCGTACCACACTGACAAAAATAACAAACAGCAATTACTTTCGCCATTGCTTGCAAGCTACGAGTACGATGAAAACAAAAATCTTGTTGAGTCTACTAATCAGCAAAACGAAACTGAACGTTACGCCTACAACGCCGCTAATTTATTAACAAAGCGTACCCGAGCCAGTGGCTTTAGCCATCATTTTGAGTGGGATAGCTACTCACCCAGTGCTAAATGTATAAAACAATGGGGCGATAACAACACCTATACCTACCAGTTTGAATATAACTTAGAGGCTGGAGAGACAACCTGTATAGACTCACGCGGTCATAAAGAGCACTTTGTACATAACGCGCAAGGTAAATTGGTAAAACATACCGACCCTAACGGCAATGTTTGGCAATATACATACAATGCGCAAGGGCAAAAGCTCAGTGAAATAAAGCCCGATAGCAGCACAACGCGCTATAGCTACACACCTTTCGGCCAATTAGAAACAATAACGCAGCCAGATGGTAACCAAACCCATTTTGCATACAACCAACTTGGACAACGTGTATTAACTACCCTACCTGATGGCCAAACCATTACGCGTAAATACAGTGTGGCTGGCTTATTACAAAGCGAAACCTTTGGCGATGGCCGTACCACGTTATACAGCTACGATAAGCTCGGCCAGTTAACTCAGCATATAAATAAAAACGGCCAAATCACCAAGTTTATTTGGAACGAGCAGGGCGAGCTATTAGCAAAGCATTATAACGATGAATTAATACGTTACAGTTACGACAGCCTAGGCCGCGTAAATGCCACACTTAATAACGCAGGCTTACTCACTCAATATAAATACAATGAGCACGGCCAGCTTACACAAACAATTGCCTTTGATGAAAACGAGCCTGAAAATAAGCAGCATCAATACTTTAGTTACGACGAAGCAGGGCGATTAATTCGCTCGCAAAACAGCAAAGGCGATACCACAGAGCAACACTTTGAAGGGCTAAGCCAGCCGCATTGTGTTATTCAGCCCGATGGTAGCGCACTGCATTTAACCTACGACAAAGAGCGAAATTTAACGGCCATAGAGCGAAGCGACGGCCACGTATACCGCATAAGTTACGACGCGAACGAAAACCCAACGCAAGTAACTGGGTTTGATGGCACGCTACAGCAGTATAAATATGATGCCTGTAACCGCTTAGCCTCTGTAACGCAAAGCAACAAACGCCACGTAAAAATAGAGCGCAACAGCTTAGGCCGTGTAACTGCGCAGCATGCAAGCCTTGCAAGCGACTCACAAATCATTAATAACGCCAATTACTACAGCTATAACCTGCAAGGTAAAATTACTCGTGCGCATAACGCGCAATCAACACTTAAACAAACGTTTGATAAAGGCGGCAGGCTACTGTGCGCTGAGCAAGTGAATAACCAGCAACAAGCGCATACTTTAAAATACAGTTACGACGAATACGGCAGACGGCAATCACTTACTCTGCCAGATTCAACCACGCTTAAATATAGCTACAATAAATTTGGTCAGCTAAGTGCTATTCACTTACAGCAAGCCAATAGCAATGCTGTTGAACTTGCAGCGCTTAGCTACGACAGCCAAGGCAATATTCAAACTCAACAATTTGGTAATGATGTAACCCTTACCCAACAATTTGATGTATTTAACCGCTTAACACAGCAGCAGTTAACTCATCCTGCGCAAGCACTATTTGATACCTGTACGTACAATTACGACAGCGTAAACCAGTTGATTGCGCGTAAAGAGGAAGGCGTTAGTAGTCATAACATTAATTTTGAATACAACAGCCTTGGCCAGTTAATTCAGCAAAATCTAGCCAGTGGTGAGAACACAAAAGCTACCCAATACCAGTGGGATAGCTTTGGTAACCCAGTTAGCCAGTCAACGGTTAAAAATGACGAATTAGCTGAGCAGCAAACGACGCAGCCAAGTTATGATAGCGATGCTAGTGACGCCATCAATAAGGTTGCAAGCAACCAGTCAGAAAGCAAAATTAATGTAAGTCATAGTGAATATAATGATTTAAGTGCAGCAACCGCAGCCAGTGACCTAAGCAAAGACGATGGGGTTATTCAAGGCACTACAGACGCTGACCGTTTAACCCATTTCGGCGACAGCGACTTTCATTATGATGAGTTTGGTAACCAAATACGCGAAACCGGCAAAGGCATAAAAACCCGCCGCGAATACAATGCATTTAATCAATTAAGTTGCTTTAACAACAACGGCACGCTCACCCAATACGACTACGACCCATTAGGTCGTCGTATCGCTAAGCATACCGAGCACGGTAAAATTGACTACATTTGGGATAACGACCAGTTAATCGGCGAATGCCAACACGGTGAATATACCTGGTACATTAACCTGCCGAATCAATTTCACCCAGTTGCGCTGATTAAACAAGGCGAGGTGTACTACTACCATCTAGACCAACTTAACACCCCACGCTTTGTAACCAATAACAAAGCAGAAGTCGTATGGGAAAACCAAGCCGATGTGTATGGTTATGAAGAGCCAGAAGCCGAGCCTGGCACTAATAAAGAAAACACCTTCACCCAGCCAATACGTTTTCAAGGTCAATATTTAGATGAAGAGAGTGGCCTGCATTATAACCGTTATCGCTACTACAGCCCCAAACAGCAGCGCTTTATAAACCAAGATCCGATAGGATTAGTGGGTGGGATAAATCACTATCAATATGCGCCGAATCCTGTTAACTGGGTTGATCCGTTTGGGTTGATGTGTGAAGAGGGTGAGAGGAGCTTAAAAGAGGCGTTAGATACAAGAGTAGCTTCTGGGTGCATAAGTCCAAAACTATCTGAAAAATTATTTAAAGCAGCTCAAGATGGGCAATTAACGCCTAAGGAAATTAAGGATAATCTGAATTCAATACCACAAGAGGAAGGTTTAAAACCAGTAAGTATTTTTCCGATAGAGTGGGCTGTTGAAGGCGTTGCTGATGTTTTCGATGCTGTACTTACTATGGTTGATGAAGGTGTAACTGCCGCCGGTGCTGCAACATTAGCGGTAGCAGCTATTCCAGGTAAGTTTGCAGATGAAGCAATTGAACCAATTGTTAAAAAGCTTGGTAGCGGAACTGGAGCTTTAAAAGTTGGTGAAGCAACCACATACAGTAATCATAATAAGAGAGCAAAAGTAGGCGACGATCTTGAAGGTAATCATATTCCTGCTATTAAGCAGATTATAAAAGCTGAAGAGATAAAAAGGGAAAGAAAGCTAACGAAAGCTGAAAAATCTGAACTAAAGAGGTTAACTGGTGTTTTAGTGGAGCCTAAAGAAGTTCACGCTGCAGGAGCAACATTTAGAGGGAAAAATACAAAAGTAAGGATTAGTGAAGATGCCTCTGATTTAGAAAAAGCGGCTTTTCGAGATACTGAAACAACAAAGGGTGAACTGCTCAAGCGAGGTTTTAGTGAAAATGAGATTAATAATGAAATAACTAAACTGCATAACTATAATAAGTCTATAAATGTTTATGATAAAAAAGAACCTATTAAATTGAGTACCGATAATGATTGATTTTAATGTGATTAGTGAGATTGTAGAATCGACTTTAAAGAGTGGTATCGAAGAGCTATGCCATTCTATTTTTAAGGAAAAGCCGGAGTTTCATCACGATGATGATTTGGATGAGACTTATCTAATTATGAAGGATAGCGGAGTTTCGATCTTATATAATGAAGATGGAATTTTTGAATGTTTATTTTTTCATTTTGAAGGTGACTCAGATACTAAGGCGTGTCAATTAGAAGTTGTTTACCTTAATCAATTCTCTAGTCCATACAAAGTGAAAGAAACACTATTAGAGGCAAATTTTAATTATATTAAAGAAATAATGATGTCTTCTGGTAAATATTTAAAAGTTAAAAGTGCTCTGGTTTTTGAAAAAAATAAGACTTACTTCAATGCTGAGTTTAATGAAGAGAATGGACTTTCTTTATTAAGTGTTATGAGTGAAAAAAGTTTTCCTGGTTGATTTTTGATTCAAAAAGATATCCTAGATAACAAAGACACCTATCTTAATTTTGAAGCAAGTACTACGTCTTATCAGTGTGAAAAACAAGCAGGATATCATATCGCATTAGAAAAAAGCGCCAAGTTAGTAAGAGTGATAGAAACTATTACCACTGTATTTCGCGTTGTGTTCGGCGTGCTTTTTTGTGTGGTGAGGACCTTTAATAGGTCAATCTTACGAGCATCGTAGAGGGTGGGTTGAAGACAAGCTGCTTGAATTAGCTAAGGTATTTTGTATTGGCTTAGTGCTTATGCCGTAGTTAGTAATTACACTCACTTAGTACTGTGTAAATGGATAAAAAGCTAATAGGTTAAATGACAAAGCTACAATTATCAGATGAGATAAGCTGTTTAAAGGCACTGCACTTACGCAAAAGGTCATCCAAGGTGAAAAGCTAAGTAAAGTTGAATCTATTTTTTAATCGAACGGTCAAACAATATCAAGAGCGTTTAGCTGGTTTATGCGCTTGTAAAATGAAGACATTGCCACAGAGCAAATAAGAAGATAACTGTAAAGGTCGCTTTTGGTAGGGCCGATTAAAGTCTCAGGAACTATTGGATGAAGCTGTACTAGCTGCGTGTATATACTTGAATCCCAATCAGGACAGATTAACATGATATGGCTAATGAGGTAACGGTTGAAAGTGATTCACTTCCACGTTCTTAATTAATGGTACTTATTTTAAATAATTAGAAATATAGGTAAGGAGGCCCAAACCACTATGTTTGGTTTAATAAAAAAATATGACGTACATATGTGCTCTGAAGTTAAAGGGATTATTACTTTAAACGGCAACCCTGTTGAAGGTGTTTTAATTAATCGCAGCCTCAAATTTGCACATAAAATTGAAAAAGAAGATCAGGTTATTACAGCTTCCGATGGCACGTTTTATATGCCCGAAGTTGTAGTTGAGTCAAAAATACCCGGTGATATGTTTTCCCATGAAGTTACTTATCAACTTATTACTGCAATTCATGGCGGTGAAGAATATGAGCTTTGGAGCTCAAAGCTCAATGGCATAAAAGAGCGAAGTGAATATAAATACAAGTTAAGTAGCTTAAATGCTGACTTAGAATCTACAGAAGTAAACTTTACTTTTCCTAATTATGATAATCCAAATTTGGAATTTGATGCTTCTAGTATATGTAGATGGGAACATGATTTTGAAATATATGAGATAGAAGATAGCGAAGATTATTTTAAAGATTTTAGATAAAAGGGAATTTATATGAATATTTTATCACCTAGTGTTGCATCACAATTAGCTGAATTTGCATACGATAGTATTGGCGTTGTGTCTGATCGCTCCTCAAATATAGAGCCAGGTAGAGTCATAAGTAAACATTTTGTTTTTGATGCAAAAAAGTCTGCTTTTACTGGTGTATCAGGTACTGTAGCTGAGCATGTTTTAAATCATTCAACAGGTTTTGGCTTTTTTGGTATTGGCTCAAAAGAAGGGGATCACAAAGGGGAAGTTGTTCTTACTTTTCGTGGAACTGCTGGTATTGCTGATACCCTAACAGATCTGCACTGTGGTTTAACTGTTGGGCCAAATTATAAAGCTGTTCATGCGGGATTTAATCGAACTTTTGAGTCTATTAAACCACAATTAGCAGCAATATTGACTAAGGTTGGCGGTCGACCAGTTCACTGCGTTGGTCATAGTCTTGGTGGTGCGTTAGCTACTTTGGCTGCGTGCTGGATAAAAGCAAGATTTAAAGTGCCCGTTAAGTTATATACTTTTGGATCTCCTAGAGTAGGCCATGGGCCTTTTGCGATGCAAAGTGAGACGAGTTTAGATGGAATTTATAGGGCTGTTCATCGCAGCGATCCTGTACCTATGGTACCTGTTTGGCCGTTTGTACATGGAGGGAGCGAATATAGGCTAAGTACGTGTGTTTCACTAACGGGTGCGGCTCATAAAATGGCAGGCGATTCACCTGGATATATTAATACTGCTTCTCGTTACCCTGATTATAAGAGTATGCAAAAGGGGTCTTTATCTAATCTAACCATGACACGCCTAAAATATAGTAATAGCCATCATGCATCATTTAATGCTCATTGGGCAGAGAAGATAACTAGTGCCTTACTAACACTACTAAGAGAAAGTGGTAAAATAACAAGCATTCTAGCACAAGGTGTAGTCGCAGGTACGTTAACTATCTATGATGCATTAGCTCGCAGCCTGGTTGAAATATCCAAAATGTCCGCAAAGTACGCTGATGATTGCCAAGGTTTACTAGGACACATATTAAACTTTGTCGGTAAGCCTGGAGTGATAGCTGCTGACTTTACATACGCTCAAGCGAAAAAAATATTATATTGGATGCTAGAAAAACTAAGTAGAGTCGTAATTGCTGCGGTTAAGGTTTCACCACATTTGGGTATTGGTTAGTAATTAAATTAAGGCTCAGGTAACTACTGAGCCATTTTTATAAAGCGGGCCACAATTAGTAAATGTAAAATATCTAGTTTAAAAGCCCTTCGAAGTTATTAAACATAAGGAAATACAGTGAATAAAATAAACACGGATGTAAATTATAAAACAATGGCCGGTAATGCGCGCTTAGTGATGCTTGGTGAATCAAGCCATAACCCAGCTATCTATAAATTTGAGGCTATCAAAGCGCTTCGTCAACTGAAAGCTTCAGGGTTTACTCACTTTGCAATCGAAATGCTACCAAGATCTATGCAGGAAAAAATAGTTTTTTATCAACGCACTGGTAAAGGTTTTAATGTTATTCAGCAATATTTTAATAATAATTGGGGTCGGGGATATGGTGTAGCAAATAGTTATGGTGAACTAGTTAAAGCGGCCAGAGAGTTGGGATTAAAAATTATTGCTTTGGATTTAACTTTAGATGAAATGGATTTGATTGATGCTTCATGTAGTTACGATAATTCAGCAGCAGAAAATTGTTTTAATAGCCACACAATAAGAAATATGGTTTGGACACAAAATATTAGTAATATTTTAAATACGTCTAAGCAGAATAAAATTATTGCTTTTATGCATAGGTGGCATGCTGTGAGATCTACTAATTATCAAGAAGGTCTCGACACACTGATAAAAGCGCAGGGTATTTTAAAAATTAAATTTATCGACTTTATTGGTGGGTCAGCTTGCTACTCACAAATTGATTGTAAGGG
Source organism: Pseudoalteromonas sp. SR43-2 (assembly GCF_014163885.1). NCBI lineage: Bacteria > Pseudomonadati > Pseudomonadota > Gammaproteobacteria > Alteromonadales > Pseudoalteromonadaceae > Pseudoalteromonas > Pseudoalteromonas sp. SR43-2. The sequence goes on from NZ_JACJED010000015.1 coordinate 65,103, forward strand.
TTACTCTGATGAAAAAGAAGCGCTTAAGCAAAAGTACTTTTATCGAGAGGGATTCCCGTTTAAATCTGCAGTAACAACTTATCAGGTTCACTTACCCGAAAATTCAGCTCATATGAAAGGGCTATAATAGTGAAAAAAATGGCTACTCTTCTTTTTACTACCGTAATATGTTTTGGCGCAATGGCAGGAACTCTTTTTCCTAACCTTGATATTAATGATCCTAACTTATCCCAAGATAAAGTCATGCGCCAATGTCAAAAAAGCTTAATGCATGCGCCTCAAGAACTTGATGCTTGGTGTGAAAAAGCTTATAAAATGGGAAATTGGCAAGCTCTTGAATTGGTAGGCCTTCATACAGGTGATGGAAGCCGCTATATTGCTGAAGCAAAAAAGCATGCCGAAGAAGGCGACCCTGACGGTATTTTAGCTTTAGCGTATGTATATAGTACTGGACGTTTTGTTACTAAAGACTTAGCACAGTCTATAAATCTTTATAATCGTTACCTCACTGAAAATAGCAATAAAGTTAAAGAAAAAATGAGAGTGCAAAGGACTCATAAAGATCTTTATTTAATTTACACTGAGCTAGGCAACTTAGAAAAGGCTGCTGAACATAAACGCTTTTTAGATGAAAGTAATTATGAAAAAATCAGAATAGAAATGTTTGAAAAGCAACTTAAGGATTCGGGTATTTCTTTAGATAATTAAGTAATGAGTATTTACTTAAATGATTTATAATTGGTACAAACATTAAAGTTATTGCACTTTTAAAGGAGCTACAAACGCCTAAGCTAAGGCGCTATAGAAATGATATGGAACAACAAAACCAACAAACATTAACTAACCTTGTTTACGATATATACGAGAACCCAACTTTAATAGAAGAGTATCAAATGTTTATAAAACCTTTGTTGAGCGATTTAGTTGCCACTGCGCCAGCTGGGTTTGAGGGTATGGCGACGATGATTAATACCCATATTTCTAATGGGTTTAAATTCAAAAATCCTAAAATACAAAAATTTGAACTTGAATCAGGGCTTTTAAAACTTAAAACGTATTTTCAAAAAATAAACCTATAACACCTACCTCTTTTTATTATTGAGCACCCACATTTTTAATTTTAATGCAGCACTAGTGCTGCATTAATTTTTTCTCATCAAGGATGATCTATGAGCCTTATCACCACGAGTATTCTAATGCTGTTTTTACAGCCTTTATTTGTATATTTAGCTCTTTTTAAAGAGTCAGATCGGAGTACTCCAAGCCGTTCATTAGATAACGAAGATGCTATGTATCTATTTATAGCGCCTGGTTTAGCCGTATTTTATTCTGATGAGTTTTGGCAGGCGGTACTTTATTTAGGAAGTGTATGCCTATTAGGTTTAATGCTTGCCATTATTGTAAAAAGCAAAGCTAAAAAGCGATTAACAAGGGATGACGCTATCGGGTTTACTATTGCCAGTTTTTTATTTTTTGGGATTATAAAATTAATTATTGGTGGGTTAGGATATTTTTTTAGCGAAAATGCCGTGAATGCTTCAGCGCCTGTCATAGGCCAGCAAACTTATTCATCAACTACAGGTGAGCTTTTAAACTGGGGGTATTTATATTATCAGTTTTGGCCAACGCTATACTTTTTACTCTTTATGTTAGCCACATTAGTTATAAAAATAATAGAGAGCCGGTTTAATAAACATTCATTTTCAGGCTCGCTCTTAATATTGGGCGCAGTTTTGGCAGGTGTATCACCGTTATTTGGGCATGCTTTTATTTTAGGCGTTATCGCAAACTTTTTTATATTTTTTGTTGTGTGCACGGCATGTATAGAAATTGATAAAAGGAGCGATCCTTCAGCTGGTGCTATTAGTTTTATATATGGTTTTTTGCTTGTGGGCGGTATCGCGTTTAGTAGTTTTGGTAAATTAATATATACGCTATTTTATAATTAAATTAGGATTGTTTTTTGATTAAAAAACATGCAGTATAATTGTACCTAATTAGTATGTTCCCCTACTTTTTTTTATATAAATATGGTCGATGTAATTAATTGGCCATAAACATTAAGTAGCTTATAGCTAGGTCTTGGGAGAGTGTTTGCTTTGTTTTTATCGCGTTTAAAAATTTTTGTGTTGGTAATAGTCTCTATTGCCGTTGTTTTTTTTACTACATCACAGGCTTGTGCGGATATGTTTGGCTTTTTTAATAAACAAGAATTTTATTTATCGGCTCCAGTAAAGGGGCAGTTATTAGATAATGGGCAGCCAGTTGCAAACACTAAAGTAATGCGCTCACTCACCTATGGCGATGAATACGTTGACGAAACCACAACAGACGAACACGGTTATTTTACTTTTACAGAAAAAACAATAAAGACAGGTAAGCCCTCTAATATGTTTGATAACGACTCGTTGGTTCAGCATATTTATTTAGAAAACGGCACGCCAGAAGGAATTGTTTTATGGTACACGCTTGTTTCAATTCATGAAAAAAGTGACACACTTAAAGAGCTTCTTGCACACTTGAAGTGCGATATTTCTAAAGAGCCGCAAACATACGATATTCCAATTAAAGAAGATACCAGCCACGCTTTTGCGATTTACACATCATGTAAACTTTAACTATTAATTTAAAGGGAACTTATATGAATACTTTGACGCCAACCCAAGCGGTACAGTTAGCTAACCTTGCTTATAAAGCAAAAAGCATTAAAACCACTAACTTACTTCATCGTTCACTTCATGCATCTTTGCGCGACAATTTTAACTTTTCAGTTAACCCTGGCGCAGTACAAGGGGTAACAGGCGGTTTTTTCTCCCACTTGTTTAACTTAAGTACGGGTTTTGCTTTAGTAGGGCATGGGCTTGGCGATTATCAGGGTGATTCAGTCATAACAATTCGTGGAACTAATTCGCTAAGAGATGGCTTAACTGATGGCCATTTTGGTTTAAGTGGAGGCTCAAACGGTAGTATGGTGCATGCTGGGTTTAATAAGACCTTTTACAGTATGAAGCCCGCGTTACAGGAGTTTGTTGAAGCTAATATTAAAGATAAAGTAACCGATTGTATTCATTTAGTTGGCCACAGCTTAGGTGGTGCATTAGCGACGCTTTCTGCCGATTGGATTAGAGCTGAATATTCAATACCTGTAAAGCTATATACGTTTGGCTCACCGCGCGTTGGGCTTGAAAACTTCTCTCGGGCTGCGACATCAAGAATTGATAAAATTTATCGCTGTACTCATGGTGCAGACCCAGTTGCTAAGGTACCTTTGTGGCCGTTCTCGCATGCACCTTATAGCGGTCAAGAAATACGCTTAGATAATGGGCAAGGTTTAAAAGGTGCTGCCCATACTCTCAATGGTACGCCTGGCTATATAAACACAGCCAATAGTAATAATTGGAACAACTTAACCATTCAAGCTAATCATTTTTTGAGTACCCCTGTACGTTTGAAGTTTGAAGATAGAAATCAAGCCTCTTTTACTTCCCACTGGGCTGATAAACTAGGGGCTGCGTTAGTCACACTTTTAAAAGATGCGGGCTATTACAGTGCAGTTGCTGCCCAAGCTGCTATTGGTACTGGGCTCACTTTTTACGATATGTTGGCGCGTACTTTAGATAAAATAGCTAAAGCGTCAGCCTCGTTTGCAACACAAACCTTAGGTTTACTAGGGCATATGTTAGTGTTTGCAGGTAAAGTAATTAGTAAAGCGGTGGAGCTTACATATAGCTTTATAAAATCGGTATTCGATTCAACCCTAGGTGCTTTATACCGAGCGGCGAGAGAGGGGCTAAGCGGCTTAGATTAATTCTAATCTAGCCCTCAATCTCGCTCTAACAAAATAGCACCACTTTGGTTTTCGCCTAAGTGGTCGTTTTTGTTATAAATAGGGCATTTACTCATAGATAAGCACCCACAGCCAATACATCCATCAACGCGATCGCGCAAACGCTGCATATACGCTATTCGCTCGTCCAGCTGTGCTTGCCATTGCTTTGAAAGGGCTGCCCAGTCTTTTTGCGTGGGTGTGCGCTGATCAGGTAATGTGGCCAGAGTGAGTTTAATTTTATCAAGTGTTATTCCCATTGCTTGTGCGGCTTTTATTACCGCTATACGGCGCAGTACATCTTTTTTATAGCGGCGTTGATTGCCGCCATTACGCCAGCTACGTATTAGTCCTTTGGTTTCATAAAAATGCAGGGTTGATACTTTTACGCCGCTACGCTTAGCTACATAACCCACGGTTAAGTTGGCCTCTGTTAGTTTTTTTTGATCTATTGGCATTATTTTTAATTTCCGTTTGACCTCAATATAACTTGAGGTTTTAAGCTTCTTTCAACATTAAAAAAGGAGCTAACTAAATGCAACAAAAACTTGAGCGTAGCACTGTTATTATTTATTCAAGTGCACGCAAAAATGGTAATACACAGGCGCATGTTAATGGATTTGCAGAGCAAAATAATGTGCGTGTAATATGCTTAGATGATTATAAAATTGCGCCGTACTGCTATAACAAAAACTATAAAAATGATGATTTTTACGCTGTGTTTGAAGCTCTTTTAAAATATGATCATTGGGTGTTTGCGTCTCCTGTTTATTGGTACAGCACCACGGTACAAATGAAATTATTTATCGATAGAATAACCGATTATATGGACGATGAAGCATTAAAACCTAAGCTTCGTAGTTTACGCAGTAAGCATTTTTCTGTGCTATCAAATGCGTCATCAAGTGAAGCCCCCGCCTGTTTTGTAGAGCAGTTTAAAAATACGTTTAGTTATTTAGGTATGCAGTTTATTAACCACAGCCATAAAAGTACCCAAAAAGTTGCTTAAATTGCAGCCTTTTTTGGTTGTCTCTGGTAGTTTAGTAATAATCTTAAAAAACACAGGACTGTTTTATGAAATATTTACTATTGTTAGTGCTGCTTTTTAGCCCTTTAATATATGCTACAGAGCAACCAATTAAGGGGTATGGTAATTATTACAATGTACCCGAGCATGATGAAATTAATGACGCTACGGTATTTAAAATAGCATTTGATGTTGCTGATGGCGCTGAAAAAGGCGCGCAAAATAATTCAATAAATTCGCTAGCGCGTTTTATTAATATGCATATATCGCATGGCGTAAAGCCTGAAAACATACAACTTGCATTAGTTGTGCACGGCAGCGCAAGTGTTGATGTGTTAGCTAATAGCGAATATAAAAAACGCTTTAACGCTGACAATAAAAACCAAGCGTTAATTGAGCAGTTACTAGCAAACAACACTAAAGTGTATGTTTGCGGGCAATCGGCTACTCACTTTAAAGTAACGCCAGCGCTTTTAATTGAGGGTGTAAAAATGTCGCTTTCAGCTATGACCGCTCACGCACAACTTCAACAGCAAGGCTATACGCTCAACCCATTTTAATGACTCAAATAATAAAAAATATTCTCTGCTTTGGGGATTCAAATACATGGGGCTTAAACCCTGTAACGGGTAAACGTTTTGATGAAAATACCCGTTGGACATCACTTTTAAATAAACACTTAGGGTGTGGCTTTAACGTAATAGAGGCAGGGCAACCTAATCGCACGTTAGTGCATAATCCCCCGTTTGACGGTGTGCTCAATGGTGTTAGCTATTTAAAACCTTATTTGGATAAGCATGATCTCGACTTTATTATTATAGCTCTTGGTACAAACGATCTTAAAAAACGTTTTCATTTAACACCTAGTTTAATAGCAGATGGCTTGAATGATTTAATTAACTCAATACACATTTATTATCAGCAAGGTAGTACTTTAAAATCCCCTAAAATTATTATTGCCAGCCCACCTAAAATAAGAATAACCGAGCAGTATTCACGTATTTATGAAGAGGCTGATACAAAAGCAAAAGAGCTCTCTAGTGCATTTAAAAGCGTTGCAGCTAATAATAAGTGTGCTTTTATTGATCTTAACTCGTTTATTAGCATATCAGATGGTGATGGAATTCATTTTGATAATAACCAACATTTGTCAATAGGCTTTAAAATAGCGCAATTGGTTCAAAGTTCACGCAATAATTGTTGAATCTATCTGTGTGAATTTAATGCGACTTATGCAATCATCTAATAAAGTAGTGATATAAATTAACAACTTCGGGATGCTATGAAAAAGTACCAACAAAAATCTATTATAGCCGTTTTAACCGGAGTGTTAGTTTTCATAACTGGCTGTATTATTTTACTCAATTTTGCAGCGCAGCAATTAACAGCACAAACAAAGTCAGATGCTGAGTACATCCTCACTCATTTAGAAGGTGCAATTGCAGAGAGGCGTCGAATACTTACCCCATTAAATAAGCTTGCGTTTAAACAGTGTGACAATACGACTCTTCTTGAGATGCGCCGCGCTTTATTTGACGCAAAATATGTAATTGATATAGGTTTTTTTAAAGGTAACCAGTTAGTTTGTACTACGGGGGCAGGCTTATTAAGTAAACCAATTAAAGATAAACAGCCTGACTTTATTCGAGATGATGAACAGGTGAGGGTTCGTTTTGAGCCAAAGCTTTATTTATTATTATTTAGTGAGCGCCCTATGGAGGTAATTATAGTCAGACAAGGGGACTATAATTTAATTATGCAGAGTACTCCCTTTACTAATATTGGAGTTACTGCGCCTGATTGGGAAGTTGTTTATAAAACACCAAATACTTTGCATCATTTAGCAGGTAAAGAGGATCTCTATCTTCAAGTAAAAAACAATGTTTTCTTACCTTACGAAACTAATTTAGTTTGCAGTTCTACAAATAGTCAATATTGTGTGGTAGTGCACTTACCTTGGAGTCTGTTTTTTTCTAATAACCACTTATTACTAATAATTTCGTTAATTTTAACCTGTTTAGCGGGAATATCGAGTGCGTTAATAGTTGATGCAAGAATTGCTGCACGTCGCTCTATTAATCAGCGTATTCGTAAAGGACTCAAAAAGGGATCATTTTATTGGACTTACCAGCCTATTATTTGTTTGCAAAGTGGCAAGCTGATTGGTTGCGAGGTACTTGCACGTTTTGAAGATAAGTACGGTGTTTTATTTCCAGATGAGTTTATTCCGGTTATTAGAAAAAACAATTTAACCTGGATTTTTACTGAGGCCATGATTGCCACTACAATCAAAGAACTAACCTCTATAGAGGTATTGCCTGAAGGCTTTAAAGTGTCGCTTAATATATTTCCGTGTGATGTAGAGCTGGGTAATGTGTCGTTGCTGCCACAAATTACAGAGCTTACCAATTCACGCTTTATTATTTGTTTAGAGATAACTGAAGACGAATACCTTGATACAAGCATCGCGCATGCTCATTTTAGAACCTTGGTTGAATCGGGATTTAACTTATCATTAGATGACTTTGGTACGGGTTATTCAAATTTAAGAAACTTACAAAATTTGAGCTTTCATCAACTTAAAATTGATCGTACGTTTGTTCAAGATATAACAACTGAGGGCTTAAAAGCCTCTATGATCCCGAATATTATGGAACTTGTGCATAAGTTTAATTATACCTGTGTAGCAGAAGGAATTGAAACCACTGAGCAAGAAGCCATTTTAAAAACAGCGGGTGTGCATTACGGACAAGGCTGGAAGTACGGTAAGCCCATGACTGCGTCTAAATTTAAAAATTATATAACTAGTCAGCATTTTTAGATCTCAGCTGCCATACTAAACGTATCGGTATGAAATTTATAAATATTAGGTTTATTATGATCAAATTAACATTAAGTGCTTTTGCACTTTTACTACTTAGCGCATGTACAACACAGTACCCAAACCAGCAATTAACAGGTAAGCAGTTCCCAAGCATTAGTGGCGAAAGCTTAGAGCAAAGTATGGTGACTATACCTAGTGATTTTAAGGAAGATAAAACACTACTGCTCATTGGGTACAAGCAAGACAGCCAGTTTGATATAGACCGTTGGTTAATTGGTTTAGATATGGCGGGCGTAACGATCCCTACCTACGAACTACCAACCATTGCCGGCATGGCACCACGTATGTTTAGCACATTTATAGACAGCGGTATGCGCAAAGGCATCCCTAAAGAATTATGGGGTGGGGTAATCACTATTTATAAAGATGGCGAGACAGTTCAAAAGTTTACAGGTAATCAAAGCCCAAATAACTCTCGTGTGGTACTTATAAATAGCAGCGGCGAAATTTTATATTTTTATGATCGAGGTTTTTCGGTTGATGCACTTAATAAATTAAAAGCGAGTATTGAGTAATTCACTTTAGCCTTTAAATTCATTTGTTTAGGTTAATTAAAGTGAAAGGGAGCGAATGCTCCCTTTATATTGTATTTTATTTAAAACGCGTAACTTACACTAAAACGCGTTGTACGAGGCATAATGTAACGACCATTTGGTGCATCAGCATTACGTGGATCACCTTCTGTAATGCCTTGCTCATCCGTTAAGTTATCTATTGCTACTTGAAGCTTGATGCCTTCCATTGGTTCTAATATTAAACCTAAATCAACTTTTTCGTAGCCATCGAGTGTTACAGTGTTTTCGTTATTGCCAAAGCGATCATCAACCGCTGAAAGCGTACCGTATAAAGTTGCATACATACCTTGTAGCTCAAAATCGTAACTTGGCGTTATACGTACTTGCCATTTTGGTTGGCGCTGCGACTGGTTACCATCGTTTGTTGGGCTCTCTGTAATTTCAGCATCTTGTAATGTCGTATTTAAATTAACAGAAAAACCAGAATCATGATTAAAGTTGTAATCAAGCTCTATACCGTATGCTTCGTTTGTTAAAATTTCTGCTGGTACGCCAGGTCTTCTTACAAATGTGTCGCCTTTAACTTCATTTACAAATACGGTTGCATAAAAGTCGGTTGATTCAGTAATTAATTTATAACCTAGTTCACCTTGGGTAATTTCTTTAATAAGCTTTTCGCCGCCTTCGTAAGCATCAAAGTTATCTCTAAAGTCATCAAAGTAAGGCATTTTATAACCACGGTTAACACGGGCAAACACACCCATATCATCATTAATTGAATAGTTTAACCCTGTAGTCCACGATGTTTTACTTTCATCATAGCTAACGGTTTTAGTAATAATACCGTCAAGGCCCTCATCTACACTGTATTCTACTTCGTGGTTTTCTTGACGTACGCCAACATCAAGTGTAAACGCATCAGCAAATTTGTATTCACCGGTGACATAAAACGCATTAGTGCGCGCATCACCTGTTGAGCTTATGTCGTAGTTAAAATCACAACCATCGGTGTTTTGATTACATTCAATACCGGTTAATGCTTCGCCACCTGATTCAAGTACATGGTATGCAGTGTTACCTAAGCTCCACCAATCTTTTGCTGAAGTACTTGCAGTGTAATATCCAAAGGTTGTTGATAGGTCGCCAAATTTCTTCGAAAAAGCTAAATCATTAGTAAATGAGCTGATTTCTTTAAGTACTACCCATCGACCAAGTTGTTGGACTGGGGTATCGCTTGCGTATTCAGTGTTTGTAACTGCTCCAAATGCAGTTTGGCCGTTATCAGCAACTGCTCCAACCGTTGTTGCTGAGCCACTAGGTACTAAACCGTAGGTATTTGCATCGCCTTTAGTAATGTTAAAGCGATCTGAAAAATGCCAACCACCTTTTAGCTCTAGCTTAATACTACCGCCCGAAACATGGCCGTCCCACCCTCGGCCATCACCTAGGTCAATATCAAGTGCTTGCGCATCGGGGCCTGTAAATATTGTTGCTTGACGATTTAGCGTACCAAGTTGCGTATATTCTGCGTCAATACCATCAACATTAAGGGGTGTTGGTAAGTACCACGCACCGTGATCGTCTGTTTGGCGGGTATAAAAGTTAAGCTCGCCGTTGTCTAAATCTTTAGTAATGTTGATTGTAAATTGGCTACCTTTTTCAGAAGTAAAGCCCGCATCACGAATACCCGGTGAGCTTTTTACGTAACCGCCAACCATAAAGTATAAATCGTCAGTAATTTCACCACTCATCACAGCGTCAACTCGCTGTAAGTCGTAATCAGAAGTTGTGTATTTAAATAAGCCTTCTGTTTCTTCGCCACCACGTTTTAATCTAAAATTGGTTGTTAATCCTGGTTGTCCGTTAGATAAAACAGGATTAGGTCCACCACGCAGGGCTTCTACTGTCTCAATGGTTTCATCAATACGAAACATTGATGAGTTCTCTAAAAATGACAATGTTGAAGCAGGATAAATAGGTGAGCCTTCAATACTGAGTGTTAAAAATGGGGCATCACCACCACCAGGAAAACCACGAACAAATACATTAGCGCCCGATTCACCACCTGAGCTTTCTACCCAAACACCAGGTATTGCTTTAAACAAGTCAGCGGTGCTTTTTGGAGACAGTTTAATAATTTGTTCACTATCGATATTAGTTACCGCATAGCTGGCATCAATTTTTCTAACTCCAACACCCGTAGGTGTTCCCGATACCACAATGCGCTCAACTTTCTGTTTTTCTTGTGTTTGCTCTGCTGCAAATGCGCATTGAGTGCTAAGCGCTAAAGTAATTGCACACGCTAATGTACTTTTTGCTTTATTGATTTTCATGTGTGTGATCCCGTTTTTAGTGTATTAAACAGTGTATTTCAGCAGCCTTTTTACTAAAAATCATTGTAAATAGGCTGTGTATATTGAAACCTTAGAGATAAATGCAAACGTTTGCAATATTTATTTGTAAATTATTTATGAATTTATATAGTTTATTTATTGAGCTTATTTATATGTTAAACACTTTTTAGGTCGTTGTTCGCGCCAGCAAAAAATAATAATGCTATATTGTCAGCGAGTTAGATAATTGTATTGATCAGTGGTAAGCGACTATTTAGGAAGATCATGAATAACAAAAAAATTAAATTAACTGATTTAGCGAAACTAGCAGGCGTGTCTACCTCTACAGTTTCGCGTGCGCTTAATGATAATCCGCTAATTAAGCAAGAAACCCGCGATAAACTTCAGCGCTTAGCTAAAGAGCATAATTTTAGCCTTAATACGGCTGCAAGTCGGTTGCGGACACAAAAAACCAATGTAGTTGCGGTTATAATTAACCTTGACGAACAAACAGAGCAGTCGATTAGCGATCCGTTTTTACTTAAAGTAGTGAGCGAAATTAATCTTGCACTTAATCAGCAAGGGTTAGAGCTTTTACTATCTAATTCCATCATGGCGCAAGACGATTGGGCTAATTATTTTATTAATAGCCGCCGTGCAGACGGTATTATTGTTGTAGGTCAAGGTAAAAACCAAACCAATATAGAAAATGCAGCTAACGCAGGTATTCCGCTGGTGGTATGGGGAGATCCTAAAACACCTAGCAACTACCCCATTGTAGGAAGTGACAATTACTTGGGAGGCTTGCAAGCAACAACGCATTTAATAGAGCACGGAGCTAAAAACATTGTATTTTTAGGCGACCCAGAACATGGTGAAATTAGTGAGCGTCATAGAGGGTACTCTGCCGCATTAGCATCCCATAAATTAGAGCAACATGTTGTATCTATTGATATTACAAGTAGCTCAGCGTATCAATCAATTAACCAATTACTGCGTGAAAAAGGCCTTTATTTTGATGCTATAGTGGCATGTAGTGATATGGTTGCCTTAGGTGCCATGAAAGCCTTAAAAGAGCGTTATGTAAGCATTCCTAATGATGTCGCTCTAGTAGGTTTTGATGATATTGCTATGGCCGACATTAGCCACCCTTCATTATCAACTATCCGACAAAACACACAGTACGCAGCCACGCTATTAGTTCAAAAGTTGATGCAGCAACTAGCTGGTGAAAAAGTTGAATCACAAGTAATTGATATTGAACTGATTACCCGCCAATCAAGTAAAAGATAGTTTATAAATCATGTTGAGTTAATGTTAAATTTAAAATGCAAACGATTGCATTAAGGGCTATTCTAAACTAAACTCAAACCTCACTGATATAAACACACACTGTGTATGCACTCGTTATGGGCATACAATAAAGGTCGTTATAGCGTTTAAATAACGCTGTAAAGCGAGGGCAATTATGAGTAAAACAAAAGTCACACTGGCAATTGCAGCAAGTTACTTTATTTTCGCTATTTTGTTAAATAGCGTGGGCACCGTTATTTTGCAGGCAATAAATACCCTTGGGGTAAGTAAAACAGAAGCTTCAGTGCTTGAGGGGTTTAAAGATTTATCCATTGCGATAATGTCATTTGTAGTGGCTTCGTTTATTCCTCGCCTAGGCTATAAACTGGCTATGCTTGGGGCACTTACTGTTGTTGCCCTTGCTTGTGTAAGTACGGCTTTAATTAGTGACTTTTATGCGTTTAAAATTTTATTTGCCGCCATTGGTTGTGGCTTTGCTGTGGTTAAAGTGTCGGTTTACTCTATTATCGGCCAAGTGACAGATGATGCAAATAGCCACTCTTCATTGTTAAACACCATTGAGGGCATTTTCATGGTTGGTGTGTTAAGTGGCTATTGGATTTTTACTGCTTTTATAGATCCAAACGATTCAACCGCGTGGCTCAACGTTTATTACTTGCTAGCAGCTCTGGCCCTAATCGTTATAGCGAGCGTAATTGCTGCGCCTATAAAGCCCGCCATTATAAGTAAAACTAAACGCTCCTGTTGGTTCGATTTTATCGCCATGCTTAAGCTAACATATCAACCGTTGGTACTCGTATTTATAATTAGTGCTTTTTTATACGTATTAATTGAGCAGGGCGTAGGTACTTGGCTACCCACATTCAATAATGAAGTTTTAAAACTTCCTATAGCTATTAGTATTCAGCTGGCCAGTATTTTTGCTGCGGCACTTGCATTTGGGCGCTTAGTCGCAGGGCAAGTACTTAAACACATTCACTGGTTTGTTGTATTGAGCAGTTGTTTAATTGCGATGGCCGGCCTCATACTTATTACCCTACCGCTTACTGAGAATGTTACTGAAAATACAGTAATTAGCTTATTTGATGCACCACTTGCTGCATTTATTTTACCGTTAATTGGCTTTTTCATGGCGCCTATTTATCCGGTACTTAACTCAGTTATGCTCAGCGCTCTTGAAAAACATCGTCATGCCGCTATGACTGGCTTAATTGTAGTTTTTTCAGCACTTGGTGGAACAACAGGCTCAATAATAACTGGTTATGTATTTGAGCACTTTAGTGGCCAGCATGCGTTTTACCTTTCTTTGGTTCCCATTAGTTTGATTTTTATTAGCGTGATTTTTTTCAAAAAACGAACCGACGCTATCTCACAACACGCAACGACAGCTTAACAGTAAGGAAAGTTATGAGTTTTTTTGACAGCCAATTATTTAAAGATGTTCAAATGCAGCATGTATTTAGCGACTGTAAAACATTCGCAGATGCAATTGCGCGTGTTAATTGGCAAAGTGCATGTAAAAGCTATGAACAATTAGCGCCTTTAACTAATACGCAGCTTAGTGAGTTTGTAAACGCACACTTTATTACTTCTCCAGTGCTAGCAATGGGCACTGAGGCTGATACGTCATCGGTTAAACATTATATAGACTCGTTATGGAGTGGCCTTAGAAGAGAGGCGGATACCCCGAAGCAAGATTCATTACTAGCACTAAAGCACAGCTATATTGTGCCTGGCGGGCGCTTTCAAGAGATTTACTATTGGGATAGTTATTTTACAGCATTGGGCTTAATCGATGCAGATAAAGGTGATGTAGTTGAAGATATGCTACTTAACTTTGTCGATTTAATTAACGATTATGGTTGTATTCCAAATGGTAACCGTCGCTATTATTTATCACGCTCGCAGCCACCGGTTTTAGCACTCATGGTCGAGTTATTATGGGAACATACGCATAGCAAATCACTCAATACGCAATGGCTTGCTATGTGTGTTGCAGCACTTGAAAAAGAATATATATTTTGGATGCAAGACGCGCAGTTGCTTTCGAGTGATTTATTGGGCTCGAAGCGGGTAGTAAGAATGCCTTGTGGTGGTGTTTTAAATCGTTATTGGGACGATGTAAGTGAGCCAAGAGCAGAGTCATTGCGTGAAGATTTAGCGCTAGCGGAAGGATTGGCGAAGGAGAAAAAATCTGATTTTTATCGTAATATTCGCGCTGCATGTGAGTCGGGTTGGGACTTTAGTTCTCGTTGGCTTGGTGAGTCTAATTTACTAAGCTCTATTCAAACAACTGATATTGTTCCTATAGATTTAAACTGCCTTATGTATAACTTAGAGAATCAATTAAGCAAATTCTTTCAATTGCTCGGCAATAGTGAACAAGCAGAGCATTACCAATTACTTGCCAGCAATCGCAAGGCACTTATTAATGCTTACCTTTGGAATGAACCAACCGGTTTTTTTGTTGATTATAACTGCCGTACAACGACTCAATCTCCAATACTTAGTGCAGCGGCAACTACTGCTTTATTTGTTAATTTAGCCAGTAATGAGCAAGCAATCAAGGTAGCTACAATATTAGCCAATGAATTTTTAAAAGAGGGTGGCATTGTTACAACTATTACTCAAACGCCTCAGCAGTGGGATAGTCCAAATGGTTGGGCTCCACTCCAATGGCTTGCGGTAAAAGGGCTTAATAACTACGGTATTACTCAATTGAGTACACATATAATGCAAAATTGGGTAAATATGGTTGAGCAAAATTTTGCAGTAAATAAGTGCTTACTCGAAAAATACAATGTGTGCACACCAGCGGTTTTAGCCGCTGGTGGTGAATATCAAGTACAGCAGGGTTTTGGTTGGACTAATGGCGTAACGACTCGATTTTATAAATTACTAAACTACTAATCCGATCTGTTATTTATCTTACAAAAAAATTGTTAAAACAAAGGCAATGTAGGTTATGTATTGATTTAATAGGTTTTTATCTGTTTTAGGATGAGAAACGATAACTTTATTTTAATACCAAAATCTCATTGTAAGTTGTATTTGATTTAGGTAATGTAGTGTAAATGTTTCAAGGACGAAATTTATGCCCCATAAAAACTCAGTATTCGTAAAAACTACATTTCAATCATCTTTTCATTCACACAACTACACAGCTATTTTAAGAACACTACAGGCCTTGTTTGGTGATATTAAAATGGACGATGTTATTCCTAAAGCTGAGCAGCGTGCAAATTATGATTTGTTTTTAATAGATGGTGCTAAAAGCAAATGGCAAGATCTCATTCCCGCAGACCTTATTTGTTTAGCTAAACACCATAGTGTTGTTATCTTTAATGTTGATAAAGAAGATGTGTGCGAGCAAAACTTATTGCTTAACCATTTTAATGGTGTTTTTTATAAATCAGATCCGCCAGAAGATATTTTTAAAGGGTTAGTTCGTGTTGATACTGGCGAGCTTTGGTTTACGCGTAAAGTAATTTCAAAAGCTTTTAACGACATTTTAGCCGTGGCATCGTCATTTAATAACCTACATGACGACATTGAATTAAAGCAGGACGATTACGATCATTTAACAAAGCGAGAAAAGTCCGTTATTCATTTAATTGCACAAGGTGCGAGTAACAATACAATTGCTGATAAGCTCAATATTAGCGACCACACTGTAAAAACACATTTGTACAGTGCGTTTAAAAAAACTAACTCACGTAACAGGGTAGAGCTTGCGAATTGGGCTCAGCGCTACGTTTCTGTTTTATTACCAATGGCTAAATAAATAGCATATATAATCTCAATTTCTCCCATAAAAAAGGCTACTGTTAGTAGCCTTTTTTATTTGTGATGACGGCCTGAGTAATTAGCTCACTTTTTTAGCCCATAAGCCTTTATCAATGCCTTTTGTTATAAGGTCTGTCAGTGCTTTTTCTATTGCCTGAGTTACACAAATACTCATAGGTTCGTTGTCACTAAAGCCGGCTTCAGCTTCAGCTAGACGTTTGTAGCTTACGTATCTAAAAAAGCCTGCACGCATCTCTTGGCTTAATACTTTTTTGCTGGTGGCCACACTAAGCAACACTTGACCTGTACGAACATCCACAGCGCGTAGATAAATTGAAATAGCATCTTCACGGTAAAGCTCAGATGCGCCTATACCAAAGTATTCCATACCTAACCCACCCGTTTTTACATTGGTGTCATAGCTTATAATACCGCCCTCTAAAATGATTTTAGCTGTGGTAAGTGGAGGTAACTCAGCCTGGTTAGGATTATCAGTTTGGCCTGCACGAATAATTTTTCGCTCAGTTAAAATGTTTTGTAAACCTTCACGCTCAACAGGTGTAAACCAATCAGATTCATGCAGTGCTTGTACGAGTATTGAATTAGCACCTTGTGTAACGGCAGTCGAAAACGAACTAACGTTGGTTTGTGGTTTGTATTGACCTGTTTGGTCTCTAAATGAGTAGACCGATACAGGAATGCTGCCAACAGGTTTTGGTAAATTTTTTAAATCTGCAAATAATTCAGTTGGTTCTAGGCTAATTGCTTTTTGCTGTGATGGTGGAATAAGCTTACCTAAACTTGTACAGCCGCTCAAACCCAGTAATGTTATTGTTATTAGTAGTTTATACATTATCCAAACCTCGGTACTTCAATGATCACAACAGAGTCATCTAATATGTTTGTTATTTTTACTGTAATAGAATCGGTTGTGCTGGTTATAACTTCAATTTGATAATCACCACTCATAAAAATTGAGTCCTGATTAAAAATACTATCTTCAATATCCTCACCAAAAGCCATATCGGTAATTTCTCTTACCATGCGGTTTAAGTATGTGCGCTCTAAAGAGTCTTGAAATTGTTCAGCGTAACCTTTTTCGATTACCGGAGCCTTGTGCTTATTTTGAGCCTGTGCTTTGCTCAGCAGCATATTTGCATTGAGTGGATTACCACCAAAGCTTGGATTTATTGGGGTGTAAATTATTTCAGTCGCGGAAGCTGAAAAGCTTAATATTGTTATTATTATAAGGGCTATTTTTTTCATTTTACCATCCATCTTTAGCCATATCTGGTGTTGATGCAGCCATGTTTGAGCGAGCCATTGCATCTATTACTGTATAAACAGCTTGCTCAACACGTTCATCGAGGGGTTCTAATCTGCGACCTAAATAAGTCGCGTAAACAAGTTGGTTATTCATTATTAAAGAAAGTTGTGTACCCGCTTTTGGTATTACGGTTTCTTTTATTTCAATATTAAAACCAGCTGTTGAAGGGAGATCTCGCCAGTAGTTTGAAAATTCATAATAAAATTGATGACCAAAGCGGCTAATACTTCTATCAAGTAATAAGCCATCTATTTCTAGTTCATCCGCAGCATGAGTTGCCCCAGAAAAACATAGGAAAAGTGTGAGTAGGTAACGATTAAAGTTAATATTTTTTTTCATAATTTAAAAAGGGGAGAGGGTCGCTCTCCCCACCTCAACAATTACATTTGAGTAATTGTTGCTGCGTTTCCATCACCAATTTGGGTAACAGATACAGTGCTGTCAAAGCCAATTACTGAGCCTTCAACAATATTGTCGTTACCAATTTGAGTAACACTAAACGATACGTTTTCACCACCAACTAAAAATGCTGATTGTTCAACGCCAGTAACCCAGTTACCTTCACCTGTTTGTGAAATATCAATGCTGTGGTTATTGCCTTCAACCATCATATCAATAAGGTTTAACGTGCCACTTTGTGCAATATCAATTTGGTTATTATTACTATCTAAAATGCCAGCAAGGGTAACAATTGCTTCATTTTGAGAGCCGTCTTGAGCAATATCGATGTCATTATCGTTAGATGTAAGCGTTACATCTGGGTATGAAGATTGAACAAGTACGGCATTTTCATCGCCAGCTTGTACTAAATCAACATCATTGCCAGAGCCGTTAAAGTTAGCTAAGTGAATCGAGTTTAAATCACCTATTTGGGCTGATGTAAATTCATTGTCTGAACCAATTACACCCATGTAGGCTTCGTTTAAATCACCGTTTTGCATTGAAGTTAGTTCGTTGTTGTCACCAATTAAATCGGCTGTCATTAAGTTTTCAGCGCCAACTTGTGTTGCTGAAACCTCATTATTAGAACCTTCAAATAAGTTTGATTCAATTGTGTTAAGTGAACCTTCTTGATCTAAATCTATTTGGTTGTCGTCCCCAATTACAGTTGCAAACGTTACCGCATTAGTTAAGCCATCTTGCTCAATTTCAATTTCATTTGCATCACCAGAAATTGCACTAAATGCTACAGCATTACGATCACCTACTTGTTCAACTTCAAGCTCGTTGTCATTGCCTTGTAAACTACTTACTTTAAAGGTACTCCAATAACCGTCTTGAACTAAATCAAGAGTATTTTCGTCGCCTGTAAGCATCGTAATTTCTGCTTCATGCCATTCACCGGTTTGCAGTGAGGTAATTTCATTTGCGTTACCTTGCATATTCATGTTGTAAAACCAGTGACCACCAGTGCCTTGTTCAACATCAATGATATTATCATCACCAGTTACAATATTAATCGCTTCATTATTTACAAAAAAGCCTTGGCCAAATTGTGAAACAAATAACATATTATTATTACCAGTCACTTCAGAGATAAAACCATTAGCAACGCCATCTTGGCTGTATACTTGCAGGTTGTTGTCACCTGTGGTGGTTACTTCAGCATAATTACCAAATTGACTCTGCACAACTTCAGTTTCGTTATTATTACCGGTTGTTGTTACAAGCATGGTGTTGCTATCACCATCTTGTGTAAGTAGTGCAGTATTTTCATTAAAAGTTTGGATAAGAGTCATTGAGTTTTCAACACTTGCTACAGAAACGTTGGTAGCAAGTTCTGAGCTTGATGCTGATTTGTTGTTAGTATCTGCATAAGAAGCAAAGCTAGTACCCATTGCAATTGCAACTGCGCAGCTTAAAAGTGATTTGTTCAACTTCATTATTTTCTCCTTGAAATATTAAAACCAAACACCTTAAATTTTATAGGTTTTATAAGGTATTTGCTGTGTCAGCATGCCGTGCCGATATAATGTTTTGTGATCCGCTTGAAAAGCTCTTAAAGTAAAATTTTTCGATGTAGTTAATAATTATCACTAAACGCTTTGTCATTATTTTTAACTTACGTTTAATAACTGTTAATTATTAAGTACCTAATTACTGTATTCCTCAAATGTATTTTCTGAAATCATCATTTTTTACCAATTTTTTAATTTTTATTTTTCAGTGGGTTATGGTGCGGTTGTTGAGGTTTTTTATTAATTCAATCTAAAAGCAGTAAAAATCTCCGACCCTTTATTAGGTAAATGGCTTTGCGTGAATTTCATTAAAAGGTCTGTCTTTAGTGTTTTTTTTATACTTTAACTGGTCAAAATTGTTGGTTTTAACAACGTTTTTATTTTTTAACTTGTTAAATGATTAGTTTGGTTGTTTCCTTAGGGTATGCCATGTGATCCCTTGTACTCGAAATAGTGAAAGAACGTGCTTAGAGCATCTAAGCTAACCCAACAAAACTATGGATAGAACAATGAAAACAAAATTATCTATTATTACTCTTGCCTTACTTCCGTGCTTAGCAGCTGCAAAAGTTCCTGATGTGGGTGTAAAGCAATCTGTAACTGCTAGCAGTGATTCTATAATTGTTAAATATAAAAGTAATGCAACGAAAGAAATGCGTAAGCAGGCTCGTTCATTAGTTAAAGCTAAAATTACTGATCTAAATAAAGATGAACTTGATGACAGCTATACGTCTTTACTTTCAGGTCGCTTAGCTAAGTTTAAAGTGTCGGGAATGAGCACTAAAGACGCAATTGCGCTTTTAAAGTCTCATCAAGCTATTGAATATGTAGAGCCTGATTACCAAGTAAGCATTGCACGTACGCCAGATGATCCTCGTTTTGATGAGCTTTGGGGCTTAAATAATGATGGCCAAACGGGTGGTACAGCAGACGCTGATATTGATGCAGTAGAAGCATGGGATATTTCGACAGGTAGCCGCGATGTAGTGGTAGGTGTAATCGATACGGGTATTGATTACAGCCACAGTGATTTAGCGAGCAATATGTGGGTAAATAGCAGCGAAATACCAGGAGATGGTATTGATAATGATGGTAACGGTTTTATAGATGACGTGCATGGTATAAATGCCATTACTGACAGTGGCGACCCTATGGATGACGAAGGCCATGGTACCCACGTTTCAGGTACTATTGGCGCAAGTGGTGGCAATGGTATTGGTGTTGTAGGTGTTAACCATGAAGTATCACTTGTTGGTTGTAAGTTTTTAGATGCTGCGGGGAGTGGCTCAACATCAGACGCCATTAAGTGTATTGATTACATGGTTAGCCTTAAAAACTCAGGCGTTAACTTACGCGTATTAAATAATAGCTGGGGTGGTGGCGGTTACAGCCAAGCACTAGCAGATGCAATTGCATCAAGCGAAGCGGCGGATTTACTCTTTGTAGCCGCAGCTGGTAACGATACTATTGATAACGATGTTAACCCGCATTACCCATCTAACTACGAAAACGCAAGTGTATTATCGGTTGCAAGTACAGATCAAACCGATGGTATTTCATGGTTTTCACATTATGGTTTAACAAGCGTTGATATGGGCGCGCCGGGTAGCGCTATTTTATCTACTACACCAGGTGAGAGCTATGCATCTTACTCTGGCACATCTATGGCAACCCCTCATGTAGCAGGTGCTGCAGCGTTAGTGTTGTCAATTAATCCTGAGCTTAGCACTCAAGAGCTGAAAGATTTACTAATGAACTCTGGCGATGTAAATGCTGCGCTACAAGGTGTAACGGTTGCAGGTACTCGTCTTAATGTTAACCAAGCGCTTATTGATGCAGACCCTACACCTGGCTTTAAAATATCAGCCGATCCACTTACGCAACAAATTGAAGCAGGCCAAGCTACAAACTACACATTTACAATTGGTTCAATTGCCGAATGGGATGAAGAAGTAACGCTTGAGTTATCAACAACATTAGGCGGCGCTTATTTATCATCGCTTACAGCGCGCCCAGGCGATGAAGTAATGCTAAATGTTGAAACCGATACTAACACTCAGTGGGGCGAATACGAGCTTACTGTAACAGCTACAGCTGGTGATATTGTTAAAGAGCAGTCAGTTAAATTAATGGTTCAACCTGTTGGTTTAAACGACTTTACTTACAGCAGTAACACAAGTGTTGATATTCCTGATAACTCGCCAGTAGGTGCAGTGTCAGTAATTAATGTTCCTGATGACTTAACAGTATTTGGCACTACTGCTGATGTAGATATTTCGCATACCTACTCAGGCGACTTAGTGGTTAAGTTAGTATCTGCTCAAGGCACACAAGTAACGCTACAAAGCAATGTGGGTGGTTCAAACGACGACATAGTTAGAAGCTTTACTTCTGAATCATTTAACGGCGAAGTTGCTACAGGCGATTGGACACTACAAGTAGAAGATACTGCCGCAGCCGATACCGGCACAATTAATAGCTGGTCATTAACGCTAAGCGCTATTGGCGAAGTTAGCCCACAACCACCACGTGCTAGTTTTGACGTTGAGACACAAGGCTTAACAGTTAACTTTATTGATTCAAGCACTGATTCAAATAACGATATTACACAGTGGAGCTGGAGCTTTGGCGATGGTGCAACATCATCTGATCAAAACCCTATGCATGTGTATGCAGCATCAGGTAATTACGATGTAGAACTAACGGTAACAGACAGTGAAGGCAATACAAGTACATCAACTCAAACGGTTGTTGTAAGTGATGTAGAGCTAGAAATTACCTTAAAACGTGCTAATAAGTCTCGCCTTGATACTATGCGTGTAGAGCTTAGTTGGGAAAGTGTTGGCGCTGAATCACTAAGTGTTTACCGTAATGGTGAGCTTGTAGATACTACTGCTGACCGAGGTCGCTATCGTGATTACGTACGTGGAGCTACATTACCATCGTACGATTACCAATTATGTGTAACTGAAAATGTATGTTCTAACATCATTACGGTTTCATTTAACTAACTACTCCTAAAGTGACTTTAAGCCCAGCATTGCTGGGCTTTTTTATGTTTTAAAAAAATATAAACTATGCTTTTTTATACGGATGTGTTTTAAGCCAGTGCTCGGCTATTTGTTCACGCGTGGCAAACCAAACCTGCTCATGCGAGCGGGCATATTCTAAAAACTGTGCTAATGCTTTTATTCTTCCTGGTCTGCCAATTAAGCGACAATGCAGCCCTATCGACATCATTTTAGGGGCGTTTTCACCTTCTGGGTCGCCTTCCTCGTATAGCGTATCAAAGGCATCTTTTAAATAATTATAAAACTGATCGCCTGCGTTAAAACCCTGCACGGCAGCAAAGCGCATGTCGTTTACATCAAGCGTGTAGGGCACTATTAACTGTGGTTTACCTTCTTTAATACTGTAAAAAGGTAGGTCGTCGCTGTAATCGTCGGCGTCATATAAAAATGTGCCATTTTCAACTACTAGTGCTGCGGTATTTGGGCTAGTTCGGCCGGTATACCAGCCTTTGGGCTTTTTACCCGTAAGCGTTTGAATAATCTCAATGGCTTGTTGCATATGCTTGCGCTCGGTTTGCTTGTCTATATGTTGATAATTAATCCAGCGCAGGCCATGGCTTGCTATTTCGTGCCCTGCATCAACAAAAGCTTTAGCTACATCGGGGTGGCGCTCAAGGGCCATTGCAACTGCAAAAATGGTGACCGGTATATCGTATTTTTTAAAGAGTTTAAGTAAACGCCACACACCCGCTCGCGAGCCATATTCGTAAATAGACTCCATGCTTATATGGCGGTCTTCAACATGGGGAGCACTGACTATTTCAGATAAAAACGTTTCAGCGGCTGCATCACCATGCAGCACGCAGTTTTCGCCGCCTTCTTCGTAATTTAATACTACTTGCACGGCAATACGTGCTTTATTGGGCCAATTTGCATGGGGTACATCTGGACCATAACCAATTAAATCGCGCGGGTAGTTTTTAAATTGCTCGCTCATTTTATTGCTCCTTTTTAAGTGCTGTGAGCCAAGACCCGAGCGTTTCGCGCTCTGTGTCTGTCATTTTGGTCATATTAGCCAGTGGCATATCTTTGGTTATAACCGCGCGAGTATGAATAAGCGTGCTGGATTTTTTTACATCACTAATAGAGTCGAGCTTAAAGCCTAGCGGCGCTGTTTGAAAAAGCTCAGAGGTGGGTGTTTCGCTGTGACACCGAGTACAGTGTTTGCTAATTATATCCCACGCTTGTGCGTCGGTAATACTTGCTTGTAAAGGCGCGCTTTCGCCTGCATTTGTTGGAGTACTGGGCCAAGGGGCTATGGCGAGCATAAGAGCAAAGAAAGCTGCAATACCGCTTACAAGCACTGAGGGTTTATTAATACCTTGATGTTTTAAGTTAAAGTAATGGCGTATCCACATACCAATACCAAACAGCGCAATTAAAATAAGCCA
The DNA here is from genome assembly GCF_014163885.1 of Pseudoalteromonas sp. SR43-2. Lineage (NCBI taxonomy): Bacteria > Pseudomonadati > Pseudomonadota > Gammaproteobacteria > Alteromonadales > Pseudoalteromonadaceae > Pseudoalteromonas > Pseudoalteromonas sp. SR43-2. The sequence goes on from NZ_JACJED010000015.1 coordinate 88,535, forward strand.
GCCAAAGTTGTGGCTATACGTGTAAGGAAAGTGATTGCTAAGCATTATAAATACCACAGGTAACGTGGCGTAGTTATTATGAATAGAACACAGCTTTGCCTTTAAACCTGGCGCTGAATCAGGGATTCTACCGGCTTCTACTTCACTTACCATATAGCGTTGGCCTGGCATAATAATGTGATACACATTACCCACCATACACGTGCCAATAAGTGCACCTACATGAATATACACAGCGCGGTCGCTAAATAATTGATCAACCCCAAAAGTCCACAGAGCTAATAAACCAATAACTACAGCAATAAACACTTTGCCGTTTTCGACCAGTGGGGTTTTACACAATAAACGATAAACACCATAGCCTAAGCCAATAAAACCAAGGGATGCGCCAATAGCGGCAAATTTACTTAGCTCACTTTTGCTGTTATCAATTAAATACACATCGGCGCCAACATAATAAAGTAAGCTAAATAGTAATATACCGGTGATCCACGTTGTGTAGGCTTCCCACTTAAACCAATGCAGGGTGTGAGGCATTTGTTCAGGGCCATTTTGATACTTAGCCACTTCGTAAAAGCCACCACCATGCACGGCCCATAAATCGCCTTTTATGCCTTTGTCTATTTTCCACTGCGGTGGTGTTTGTAGGTTGTTATCAAGCCATGCAAAATAAAATGAAGCGCCAATCCATGCTATACCAGCAATAACATGAAAATAACGCAGTACTAAATGAGCAAGCTCAAATAAATAGTTTTCCATAACGGTTAAGCCTCTTCTAATACCGGTGAGCGGGTGTCTGAAAATTGATTGTTATCATCGCGCTTATACACACTTTTACCCATAATGTAGGTTTGCTCAACGCAGCGGTCGTCGCCTAACATCATCATTGCAAACAGTTTTTCGTGCAGGGTTTTGGCATGCTGTATTCTAAATTTTAAAAATGAAGTTGCTGAACAATCCATCACAATAAAATCGGCCTCACAACCGGCTTCAAAATTACCAATTGTCCCTTCTAAATCAAGTGCTCTGGCACCGCCGAGAGTTGCTAAATACAGCCCTTTAAATGCTGAAAACTTTTGACCTTGTAATTGCTGGATTTTGTACGCTTCGTTACCTGTTTGTAGCATAGAAAAGCTTGTTCCTGCGCCTACATCGGTACCCATGCCTACGTTTATGCCGTGCTCTTCACAGGCTTTTAAATTTAAAAGTCCTGATCCTAAAAATAGGTTTGAGGTAGGGCAGTGCGATATTGCTGCATTGTTATCTGCAAGGCAGCAAAGCTCGCGCTCAGATAAATGAATGCTATGGGCAAATACCGAGCGTTTACGTACCATTTTTGCTTGCTCGTACACGCCTAAGTAATCATCAAACTCTGGAAATAGCCCTTTTACCCATTCGCACTCGTCTTTGTTTTCAGATAAGTGTGTATGCAGGTAGGTGTCTGGGTATTCTTCAAGCAACTGAGTACATTTTTGAAGTTGCTCAGGGGTTGATGTGGGAGCAAAACGCGGTGTAACTGCGTAGCTTAACCTATCAACATTGTGCCATTTTTCGATGAGGGCTTTAGATTCGTCATAACTTGTTTGCGCGCAATCAGATAAGTCGTCTGGGCAGTTACGGTCCATCATTACTTTACCGGCAATCATGCGTAAATTGCGTTTTTGTGATTCTTTAAAAAACGCGTCAACCGATTGCGGATGCACAGTGCCAAATACAAGGGCAGTGGTTGTGCCATTGCGCAGTAGCTCGTCTAAAAAGCGATTAGAGATCTCTTTTGAATAATGCTTACACGTGAACTTTTTCTCTGTCGGAAACGCATACTCGGTTAGCCAACTTAAAAGCTGCTCGCCATACGCGCCTACCATTTCGGTTTGCGGCAAATGTATGTGGGTGTCAATCATACCAGGCATAACGAGTTTGCCATCGTGGCGGATAACACGCGCTGATTTATCAATTGTAGGTAATATGTCGTGCTCATAGCCAAGCTTAACTACTTTGCCGTGCTTGATAACTAATGCGCCTTTTTCAAAAAAACGATGGGCGTTTTCGCCAGCAATGGCAGGGTCGTCAACAAAGTCGAGTATATCGGCACAAACTACTGTTAAGTTATTATTGTTTTGCGTGCTCATTATTAGCTACCTCTGTATGTAGAGTAGCCAAACGGGCTAAGCAACAACGGAATATGGTGATGTTTAGTATCTTGTAATCTAAACGTTATTTGCGCCTCTGGGTAAAACGCAGGGGTAGGTTGGTTTTGGTAATAACTATCTAAATCAAATACTAGCTTATAGGTTGCAAATTCTACTTCTGTATTTAGCCAATCGGTAATTCGCCCATCGGAATCGGTTTTGCCTTGGGTTAGTTGTACCCATTCGTTATTTGTAAGTTTAAATAGCTTAACAGCAACATTTGCTGCTGGTTTTCCGGTGCTTGTATCAAGTATATGGGTAGTTATAGGGCTTTTGCTCATAGCAGTGACTCCAATCTTATTTTTGTTATTTTGGCTTGTTCGCCCGCGGCTATATTTAGCTCTGTACTGCGGGTGTTGTGTATGCGCTGCTCTATGAGTTCGAGCATTTGTTCGGCCGTTTTACCGGTGGCGCACACAATAAAAATAAAACCAAACTTGTTCAGGTACTCTTTATTGAGGGCAATCATTTTGGTAAGTACGGCTTCGTTTGCTTTGCTCATACCCGATTGCTCATGCCCCGCTTTTTGTGCGGTAGCAGCGTATTTTTTGCTAAGGGTTGATAAGTCGCCTATTTGCGGGTGGCCTTCAAAGGCAGCTAAATAGTCGCTTTCGCCAAGGTTATCCCATGTGTTTTGTGCGCATTCAAACAGCTGCTGTGCACTTTTAAATGGCATTGCTTTTATCATGCCCGCTACCCAGTTAGGGGCCGCGCAGCAATGCTCAAGTGCTTGTTTTGCTTGTGCATCATTTAGCGTATTTATTTGTAAGCTACTCATGCGCCTACTTCCTCCTGCGTGGTGCTAATTAAGGCATTTTTTAGTGTGCGCCATTGCAAGCCTTGGCGTTTTGGCTCTTGGGTTTGCATAGCCTGATAAAGGCCAATTAGCTGTCCACTAATCGAAATAGCCACTTCCATTGGTAATTTGCCCGTAATGTTATTAAGCCCAACAGGGCAGGTCATTTGCTGTATTTGATCGGCTGTAAAATCGCGATGTGCTAGGCGTTGCTTAAAGCGTTTGGCTTTAGTGTCAGAGCCAATTACACCAAGCCAATTGGCATCGGCGCGTTTAATAATGGCTTGGGTGAGTGCAAAGTCGAGCTGGTGGTTATGGGTTAATATTAAGTAATTATTAGCTTTAGGCGCACGTTTTACTTGCTCTGTTGGTTCTTCATCAACCACTTTTACTACGTTATTTGGAATAGCCTGTGGGAATACATCGGCGCGGCTATCTATCCAGCGTATGCGCATAGGTAGTTGTGCCAATATACCAATAAGCGCCTGTGCTACGTGGCCTGCGCCATAAATGTCTAAGGTAAAGCGCTCGCATTGCATGCATTCAAGCATAACGGTGGCAGCTCCGCCGCAGCACTGGCCTAAATTTGCACCTAGGTTAAATTGCTCTATTACTTGGGCGGCTTCGCCTTTGGAAAGTAGTTCGCGGGCTTTTTCTATTACTACGTACTCAAGATGGCCACCGCCAAGGGTGTCGTAAATATGCTCGCCGCTTATTACCATTTTAGAGCCTGTGCCGCGTGGGGTTGAGCCATTGGTGCCAAGTACCGTGGCAATTACATAGTTAGTGCCGCTTTGTTCGTGCTCGTTTATAGCCTGCGCCCAATTTTGCGTATGAAAACCCTGAAACGACTCATTTAAATTAGTCATGTTGATTCTCCTTAAACCAGCTAGCGGTTTGCTCAATTGCACTCAATACTCGCTCTGGGGTTGCGGGTGTATCCAGTGGGGCTGTGTATTTGTAATCAGCCACACTGCTTATTGCATTACGAATGGCGCTCCATACACTAAAGGCCAGCATAAATGGCGGCTCGCCTACGGCTTTTGATCTAAACACGGTGGTTTCTGGATTTTCTGAGTTATAAAGATTGACGTTAAATTCGGCAGGGGTATCGCCAATGGCTGGTATTTTGTAGTTGGCTGGGCCAAAGCTTGCAAGCTGGCCTTTATCATTCCATTGTAAGTCTTCGGTTGTTAGCCAGCCCATGCCTTGCACAAAAGCGCCTTCAATCTGCCCTATATCAAGTGCTGGATTAATTGAACTGCCTACATCGTGCAGTATATCAACGCGAGTTACCGTGTTTTCGCCAGTTAGGGTATCTACTTCTACTTCACTCAGTGCCACGCCGTGAGCGTAGTAAAAAAACGGACGGCCTTCGCCTTTGGCTCTGTCGTAATGAATTTTTGGTGTGGCGTAATAACCGGTAGATGAAAGCGATATACGATTCATGTAAGCAAGATTTGCAAGTTCGCTAAAGCTAATTTCCCCTTTACTAAAAGTAATGAGGTTATCTTTAAATACAACAGTGTTGCTGTCTACTTCAAAGTGCTCGGTAATAAAGTTTATTAAGCGCTCTTTTATTGTGTTTACTGCATTTAGCGCCGCCATACCGTTTAAGTCGGTACCGCTTGAAGCCGCTGTTGGCGAGGTGTTTGGCACTTTGTCAGTACGCGTAGCGCTAATACTTACCGCGTTAAAATCGACCCCAAAGCCATGGGCTACAATTTGCGCAATTTTGGTGTTCAGCCCTTGGCCCATTTCGGTGCCGCCGTGGTTTAAATGTATAGAGCCATCGCTATAAACATGTACGAGTGCACCGGCTTGGTTTAAGTGCTGTACGGTAAACGATATACCGTATTTAACCGGCGTCATCGCAAGGCCTTTTTTGATAATAGGTGACGATACGTTAAATGCTTTAATAGCCTCTTTACGCGCCCAGTAGTCACCCGACTCCTCAAGCTGAGCAATCATATCTTTTAAAATATGTTGCTCTACGGTTTGATGGTACGGCGTGGTATCGCGGCCTTTTTTGTATAAATTGAGTTTTCGGATCTCAAGCGGATCTTTACCTAATTTGGCGGCTATATCGTCCATTATTAGCTCGCCCATAATCATGCCTTGCGGGCCACCAAATCCTCTAAATGCGGTATGGCTTACGGTATTTACTTTACAGCGATTACCCTTAATTGTGGCGGCTGGGTAGTAGTAGGCGTTATCGACATGAAACATGGCGCGGTCTACAATTGCATCTGATAAATCTGGGGAGTAGCCACAAAATCCGTTTACGGTAATGTCGGCACCTTCTATTAAACCATTTTCGTCAAAACCAACATGATAGTGATTATAAAACGGGTGGCGCTTACCGGTTAATTTAAAATCGTCGCTACGGGCTAGGCGCATTTTTACTGCGCAGCCAAGGTGGTAAACCGCAAGGGCTGCAAGGCATGCCCATGGTGCGCCTTGGGTTTCTTTGCCGCCAAAAGCACCGCCCATACGGCGGGTTTCTACGTTTACAAAGCTAAATGGCTTTTTTAAAATTTTAGCAACTAAGTGCTGCACCTCAGTAGGGTGTTGCGTAGAACACTGAACATGAATGCCCCCGTCGTTATCAGGTTGCGCCAGCGCTATTTGGCCTTCTAAATAAAAGTGCTCTTGCCCGCCTATGCTTATTTCGCCTTTAAGCTGGTGGGCTGCGTTATTAATGGCGTTTTCGCTGTTACCACGGTTAAGTGAATGCGGCGGCCTTACCCAATGCTCTTTGCTAATGGCTTCTTTAATATCAAGTATTGGAGTAGTTTGCTCGCACTCTATAACCACTAAACGTGCCGCGCGGCGCGCTATTTCATATGTGTCGGCAACGACAATTAATACAGGTTGCCCGTGGTATTGAATTTCATGGCTGGTCAGCAGTACGTCACCAGGAAATACTGGGCCAATATCTAATTTACCCGGTACATCTTCGGCAGATAAAATACGTTTAACACCTTTAACAGCCAGTGCGAGACTTGTATCAATTGATTTAATAAAGCCGCTAGTAACAGGGGCGAGCACTGGGTAGGCATGCAGGCATCCGTAAGGCTCAGGGTTATCGTCGGCAAAATTTGCACTGCCACAAACTTGTTTAATAGCGCTTTCGTGATATTTAGATTGCCCAACGCTACCACCTTGGGCTTTTAGTTTATCCATTTCAAAGTGACGCATGTGAGATCCTCGTAATGGCAATGTTGTTATTGTTGCGTGCTTGCGGCTCACAAAACTCAATACCAATGCGTTGTAATAAGTTTTTGCTTACCGTAATGCGATAATGCGCACTGCTTCTTACATCGCTCATGGGCGTAAAGTCATCGTTAATAGCCGTTGCTGCGTCTATAAAACTACTTACTTGTAATGATTGAGATATCAGCTTTTGCTCAATATGATGTGCGCGCTTAGGAATAGCAGCCATACCGCCCATAGCGCAGCGGGCTTGAGTAATCATGTTTTGTGAATGCTCTATAGCAAGCACCAAACAAACGGTAGATATATCGTCTTCAAAGCGTTTTGATATTTTATGACATGCCAGTTTTAGCGACTCTGGGCGCTTTGGAATGGTGAACTTACTAATTACTTCATCGCTTTTAAGAACCGTTTTTTTGTAATCAATAAAGTAGTCGGCAACTTTAATAGTGCGCGTACCAGCGCTGCTTAATAAATCCATTGATGCATTAAGAGCGATTAAAAGGGGAGCGGGATCGCCAATAGGAGAGGCATTCCCTATGCTGCCACCAAGCGTGCCGCTGTTACGTACTTGGCTTGATCCTAAGCGTTCAAATAGCTCTTTTGACTCTGGGTAATGGTTATAAAATACTTCAACAAATTGGCTATAAGGTAGTGCTGCACCAATGTGTAACTCACCGTTATTATCTGCCAAGGTGCAAAGATCCTTTACTTGGCTAAGGGAGATAATTACATCTGGTAAGAGCATGTTTTGGCTAAGCTCAATGGCAAAGTCGGTGCCACCAGCAACTAAATGTGCATAAGGATAAAGCGCTTTTAGCTCAACAAGTTGCTGGGCAGTTTGTGGTAAGTAAAATTTACGAGGACCATTTTTTAAAAATGGAATATCGTCATCATATTGCGTATTAAGTGATGCTTTAAATTGAGCGGCCATTGCTGAGTACGGTTCAGCTTTACGCTCATAGCTATAGGCTTTTTCGGCTGCAAGTAATATAGGGCTATAACCTGTACAACGGCATAAGTTACCGCCAAGTGCATGAATAACCGCTTTTTTACCAGGGTACGTTGGCTCATTAATATAAAGAGCCAACAAACTCATTATTATACCGGGCGTGCAAAAACCACATTGCGAACCATGGCACTCCACCAGTGCACGTTGTACGGGATGTAAATCGGTTAAGCTTGGGTATAAGCCAGTAGTCACAGCCTCTACCGTTACTATATGTTTTGCATGCGCATTACCTAATAACAATAAACAGCTGTTCATTGTTTTGTATTGCCAACTAGTTTGCCCGTTTGCATTTATACGCTCTTCACCCACTAAAATTGTGCACGCGCCACAGTCGCCAGTTGCACACCCTTCTTTGGTGCCCACTTTCCCTTTTTTGGTGCGTAGCCAGTCCAAAATGGTGAGACTTGGCGAACATTCTTGTACTTCAATTGGCGTGTTATTTAATAAAAATTGAATCACACAGACCCCCTTAATTTTTATAAAGCCCTGATACATAAAGGCTTGGCGTATGTTTTTTCTTGTTGTTTGCGCACGGGTAAGAAAAATACTTTTTCATCTTGGTAAGTATATTGCAGTTACCATGCCATTGTTGACCGGTTGGTCAGTTGATTTTTTGAGTATGCTAAATTGCTCATTAAGCACAAATAGGCCCTAATAATGAATAATAAATACCGCCTTACTATGCAGGGAATGACAAAGCAGTATCCCGGATGTATAGCCAATAATGACGTAACCTTAAAAATTAAGCATGGTGAAGTGCATGCCTTATTAGGTGAAAACGGTGCAGGTAAAAGCACATTAATGAAAATGCTTTATGGTGTGGTTAAACCTGACCAAGGGGACATGTTTTTCAACGGCCGTATAATGAATATAAAAGAGCCTGCTGATGCCCGTGATTTAGGCATTGGAATGGTGTTTCAGCACTTTTCGTTATTTGAAACACTTACGGTCGCCCAAAATATTGAACTAGCGTTAGGTGATTTAGCAGGGCATAGCAGCACGCTTGCGGGTCGAATTACAAAAACATCAACACGTTATGGTATGCCATTAGACCCCCATAGACTGGTATCAACACTTTCAACTGGCGAGCGCCAACGAGTAGAAATTGTTAGATGCTTATTATTAGATATCCAGTTACTTATTTTAGACGAACCCACTTCAGTACTGACTCCACAAGAAGTCGATGCATTATTTAAAACCCTAAAGTCACTTAAAAAAGAAGGCTGCTCTGTGCTGTTTATTAGCCATAAACTGCACGAAGTGATTGAGCTATGTGACAGTGCGACCATTTTGAGAGGCGGGAAAGTAAGCGGGCATTGTATTCCTAAAAACGAAACTAGTGAGTCAATTGCTAGGCTGATGGTAGGCGACAACACGCCAATTAGTAACCAAACTCGCAGAGCTTTGGGTACTGCGGATTTTTTAACCGTTAATAATCTAACCACCGCCGCACAAGCGTTATTTGAAACCCCCCTTAAAAACATTAACTTTGCAGTACAGCAAGGCGAAATAGTGGGGATTGCGGGGGTTGCTGGCAACGGACAAGAAGAGTTATTAAAAGTGCTTTCGGGGGAGCAAATTCAAGCTAGTAGTAGCGCCATTAAATTTAAAAATACCGTAGTTGATGCACTGTGCCCGCTAAAAAGGCGCCGCCTTGGGCTTGCATGTGTACCAGAGGATAGGCTTGGGCGAGGAGCCGTGCCCACTATGGATTTAGCACAAAATGCATTGCTTACTAGTTATGATAGTGGACTAGTTAAAAATGGCTTTTTAGTAAAACAAAAAATTACTGAGCTTGCTAATAAAATCATTACAAAATACAAGGTTAAAACACCAAGTTTTCGCACTCATGCAGCTAGCCTTTCAGGTGGTAATTTACAAAAATTTATTATTGGTCGCGAGGTAGAGCAAAGCCCAAAACTACTCGTTATGTCGCACCCTACTTGGGGTGTAGATATAGGCGCACAAGTGGCGATACATGAAGCTATTTTAAAGCTTCGCGACGAAGGGTGTGCGGTACTCGTTATTTCAGAAGATTTAGACGAACTTTATAAAATTTGCGACCGCATTGGCGCAATTTGTGATGGCAAACTGTCTCCTATTTTAAATACCGATACCGTACCGCTTGTGCAGTTAGGGCAGTGGATGGCTGGCGACTTTAGCGATGTTTTTAATAACCAGCCTAAAGTACACACACCACAAGGGGAACTTGCATGATTAAGTTAGAACCACGTGTTGAGCGCTCACCGGCTTGGAGTTATCTCTCTCCTGTTTTAGCTATTTTACTCACATTAATAACCGGTTACGTGGTGTTTGCCTTATTAGGGCATGATCCTTTAAATGCCCTGTATACATTGCTTATAGCACCTGTTGCCGATTGGTATGGTGTAACTGAGCTACTTGTAATGACCATTCCTATTTTGCTATGCGCCTATGGCTTAGCGCTTTGTTATAGAGCATCGGTTTGGAATATAGGCGCAGAAGGGCAACTGCTTATTGGTGGTGTATGTGCAAGTGCTGTAGCCGTTAACTTTGTTGACTCAACAAGTGCTTTTGCAATGCCACTTACATTACTCGCTGGTATTGCTGGTGGCATGTTGTGGGCGGGGCTTGCTGCTTTTATGAAGCTGCGTTTAAACACCAATGAAATTTTAGTCACCATAATGCTCAACTACATAGCAGTAAATGTATTGCTGTGGGCTGTTCATGGGCCACTCAAAGATCCTCACGGTTATAACTTTCCTGAAAGTGCATTGTTTGGCGATAGCACGCTATTACCTGTTTTATTCGACGGTACTCGATTGCACTTAGGCCTGGCGTTTGCGTTATTAGCGCTATGCGCCACATGGGTTTTTATTAGTAAAACCTTTATAGGCTTTCAAATACAAGTACTTGGGCTTGATGCATCCGCGGCCAAAATGGCGGGTTACAAGCGAGCATTATTAATTGCCGGAGTGCTAGTTATTAGCGGGGGCTTGGCGGGGCTTGCTGGAGCGGGCGAAGTAGCTGGGCCTATTGGGCAGCTGGTTCCGCAAATATCACCCGGTTATGGCTATGCCGCCATTATTGTTGCTTTTTTAGGGCGACTCCACCCAGTAGGAATTACGTTTGCGGGCTTACTAATGGGGCTTATTTATATGGGAGGTGAACTTGCGCAAATTAACATGGGATTACCTAACGCTATAACCGGTATTTTTCAGGGGTTAATGCTGTTTTATTTACTCTCGTGCGATGTGCTTATTACTTATCGCCTTAGATTTTCGCTGCCATTTAAACAACAAAAAGCGCAGCCAATACATATTGCACAGGAGTCTTAAATCATGGAATTAGATGTAATTACTAATATTTTATACGCCACTATTCGTACAGGCACCCCCTTATTGCTGGTGGCGCTGGGTGAAATGGTATGCGAAAAAAGCGGCACCTTAAATTTAGGGCAAGAAGGCATGATGCTCTTAGGCGCTGTGGCAGGGTTTATAACTATGTACCAATGCGACAACCTATTTATTGGTTTTACGGTAGCAGCTTTGGTCGGGGTTATGGCCTCACTTATTTTTGCTTTTGTAGCACTTAATTTAAATGCTAGCCAAGTAGCGGCAGGTTTAGCGCTGACTATTTTTGGTACAGGCCTATCTGCATTTTTAGGTGCTGACTATGAGGGAAAAACCATTAACGCGTTACCTACTTTAGCAATTGCAGGGTTTGAGCATATTCCGGTTTTAGGCAAAGCGCTATTTTCGCAAGACGCCATTGTGTATTTAAGTTGGGGTTTAGTGCTTGGTGCGTATTTGTTTTTTAAATATCACAGAGCAGGGCTTGCAGTACGAGCTATTGGCGAAAACCCAAGTGTGGGCAATAACTTAGGATTACCTGTAATGCGTACACGTTATTTAGCCGTAATGTTTGGCGGCGCACTGGCTGGCATTGCGGGCGCATATTTGTCGTTGGCTTATACACCACTTTGGACTCAAAACATGACGGCAGGGCGAGGTTGGATAGCCCTTGCTTTAGTGGTGTTTGCAAGCTGGCGTATTGAGCGCGTAATACTTGGCGCTTATTTATTTGGCTTTGCCAGCATTATGCACTTAGTGGCACAGGCTTTTGGGTGGGCTGTGGAGTCTAACTTACTGGCCATGTTGCCTTATGGTGCAACGCTTATAGTACTGATTATGCTCAGCAAAAATAAACAAAAATTAAAAATGTACGAACCCATGTGGCTAGGTAAGCCTTGGCACAAGGGTCATTAAATTAATTACAAAATCAATAAGGTAAATCACCTGCTTCAACAGGATATTAAAAATATAACACGGAGAATAACAATGAAAAAACTTATAACAGCACTCGGGGTTGCATTGAGCTTAGGCATAAGCGCATCTGCTATTGCAAAAGATAGCGTAAAAGTTGGCTTTGTATATGTAAGCCCCATAGGTGAGGCCGGTTGGACTTATACACATGACTCTAGCCGCCACTACCTTGAAGAAAAGTTTGGCGACAAAATAGAAACCACTTTTGTCGAAAGCGTACCAGAAGGGGCGGATGCAGAGCGTGTTATTACGCAACTGGCTAAAAGCGGGCACGATTTAATATTTACCACGTCGTTTGGCTACATGAACCCAACACTTAAAGTGGCTAAACGATTTCCTAATGTAAAGTTTGAGCATGCCACAGGCTATAAACGCGCAAAAAACGTAAGCACTTACTTTGATCGCATTTACGAAGGACGCTACTTAACAGGTGTTATTGCAGGGCACATGAGTAAAACCGACAGCATTGGTTATATTGCTGCGTTTCCTATTCCGGAGGTAATACGCGGTATAAATGCATTTACGCTTGGTTTGCGCTCAGTAAAGCCTAATGCAAAAGTAAAAGTAGTGTGGGTTAATAGCTGGTTTGATCCGGGTAAAGAGCGCGAAGCTGCCGATAGCCTAATAGATCAAGGCGTTGATATTATTACCCAACATACTGATTCGCCTGCACCACTTCAAGCAGCGCAAGCCGCTGGTATTTACGCTATTGGCTACCACTCAGATATGAGCGGATACGGTAAAAAAGCACATTTAACAGCTGCGATTCATCACTGGGATGAATTTTATGCAGAGCGCGTACAGCAAGTCCTTGACGATAAGTGGCAATCGCAAGATATATGGAAAGGGATAGGCTCAGGGATGACTCGCTTGGCGCCGCTAAGTAAAGACATTCCAAGTGATGTAGTGAGTGAAGTAAATGCTATTTCAGAGAAAATTGGTAAAGGTGAATTTCATCCATTTACTGGCCCTATAAAAAATCAGCAAGGTGAGCTGGTTACAAAAGCTGGGCAGACTATTGATGATAAAACCTTACTCGGCATGGACTTTTACGTTGAAGGCGTAGAAGGGCAGCTTAAATAAACGCAGACGTATTTGAATTAAAATAGGGCAGGGCGTTAATACCTTGCCCAAGTTTAAGCGCTAAAAGGATATTGACCATGTCAAACCAAGAAGCTATTTCAGAAGACATAATTTACGCGGTAGATGATAAACCAGGGCTAACTGAATCATTTTTTGCTGCACTACAGCACGTACTCGCAAGCTTTGTAGGCATTATTACACCCACACTTATTATTGGTGGGGTGCTTGGCCTAGCAGCTGAAATACCATATTTAATTAGTATGGCGTTGTTTGTATCGGGTGTTGGTACGTTTATACAAGCGCGCAGAGTAGGGCCTGTTGGTTCTGGACTTATATGTGTGCAAGGCACCAGTTTTGCTTTTTTAGGCACTATTTTGGCCACAGGCTTTACTGTTAAAGCTACGGGTGGCAATAACGATGAAGTGCTCGCTACTATTTTTGCTGTGTGTTTTTTAGCGGCCTTTGTAGAGATATTTATTAGTTTTTTTATAGAAAAACTCGGCAAAGTAATTAAGCCTGTTGTTACCGGCGTGGTTATTACCACTATAGGCGTCTACCTTATAAAAGTGGGTATGACCGACATAGGCGGCGGCCAGTGGCTATTAACTAATAAGCCTGACGAGTTTGCCTCACCAAGTAACCTAATTGTTGGTTTTTCGGTTGTTGCTTTAGTGGTGCTGCTTAATGCAAGTAAAAATCAATGGGTAAGGCTAACAGCCGTGGTTGTAGCCATGATAGTAGGTTGGATACTGGCCGTTATATTAGGAATAGCCAAATTTGAAGTCGGCGAGTTTGATTTAATCGCCATGCCAATACCGTTTAAGTACGGTTTTAGTGTAGATTTTGGTGCGCTTATAGCCTTTGGTTTTTTATACCTTATTACTGCAATTGAATCGACAGGCGATATTACTGCCAATTGTGCTGTTTCTAAGTTACCTGTTAGAGGGCCTAGTTACTTAGCACGTATTCGCGGCGGTATTTTAGGTGATGGCGTTAACTCGATGATTGCCGCTTTATTTAATACTTTTCCTAATACTACTTTTAGTCAAAACAACGGCGTTATTCAGCTAACTGGAGTTGCCAGCAGATATATTGGCCTGTGGATAGGCAGTATTTTAATTATTCTTGGCTTGTTTCCTGTGATTGGCGCTGTATTACAAAATATACCTAAACCTGTTTTGGGCGGTGCAACGCTTGTAATGTTTGGCACCGTAGCAGCCGCTGGGGTCAAAATACTCGCCAGCGAAAAAATAAATCGCAGAAGTTTACTTATTATTGCGGTGAGTTTGGGGCTCGGGCTAGGTGTTAGTTTTGTACCGGAGTTGTTTGCAAACGCACCTAAGTTAGTTACTGCCATATTTGGTAGTGCAGTGACGGTGTCGGGTATCACCGCAATAATAATGACGTTGGTACTACCAGAAAATTACTCAGCAAGTACGGATCATCTTAACTAAACTAATAAAAATCATAAAAGGGATTAACAATGAAAATCAAAACAATAAAAAAATTAGCATTAGTAACTGCAATTGCAATGTGCTCTACAGGTGTATCGGCTAAAGAGCTTTGGTCTGATTTTAGTATTACCGCAATGACAGGAGCCGACTACCTAGAGCCGTTTTCAGGTACTGAAGATGATAGAAGTGTTGTGACTATAGAGCATGCATCGGGACATACATGGGGCAGTACGTTCTTCTTTATGGATAGACTAAGTAATCCCGATGAAGTGTACGGTGAGCTAAACATAAACCCTACTCTTTACAAGCCACAAAATAGCTTTGTTAAAGAGGTGTTTTTAGGCCTACAAACAGAGTATGGCTCGGGAGATACGGATCAAAATAACTATTTATTAGGGGGCGGTGTATCACTTGATGTACCTGGCTTTCAATATTTTAATGTGGCTTATTATCGTCGCTTTCAAGATGATATAGGTATTCAACGTGAAGATAATAACCAAATAACAGTTACGTGGGGCTATAACAAAGGTAACTTTAGATACGATGGCTTTTTAGATATTGTAGATAGCACCGACACAATGTTTGGTAAAAGTGAAGGTGGCTTTAACTTTACCTCGCAGATTAAATACAATATTGCCCCTATGCTCGGCTTAGATACAGGCCGCCTTGATGTGGGTATTGAGTATGTTTATTGGAAAAATAAATTTGGTGTAGATGGTCAAACCGAACATAATCCAAACTTGCTAGTTAAATGGCATTTTTAACAGCAAATTGAATGGTATTTAATTAATAATTAAAGGCTACTTTTTAGTAGCTTTTTTATTTGATAATCTTAAATAATTGAATAGCTTAAATTAATTGTGTTAGATTGCTTTTTAATAACACTATATGGATTTTTTGCATCGACTCTGAAATTGATTTTTCTACCTACACTTTAGATGAGCTTTACTCATCAGCGAGAGCTATAGATCGCGAAGCCTACCCAGATCGAGCAAAAGAAATAGACGACTTAATTAAAATGCGAGAAGCACAGAGCCCATCTGAAAATATTGTATCAAAAGTAGCAGGAGAAAAAGCAACGCGCTCAGATAGGCTAGTAGCTGCTATTGTTGATGGCGTTTTAGGTGTTGCTTGTTTTATACCTGTATTCATACTCGTAGGGTTTGATAATTTAAGCCAACCAACACTTACTTTATCTGCAGGTTTGCTAGGTTATGGCATATTAAGCACGTTAGTGCTTCATGATTACCTTATGTACCAACGCGGACAAACGATTGGTAAATCTTTAATGTCTATCCGTATTGAAAATTTAGATGGTACACAAGCAAGCTTTACTACAATTTACTTTAAACGCATGCTTTGTATGCAACTATTATCACTTGTACCTTCGGTAGGTCAGTTTATAGCAGGTTTTGTTAATCCATTATTTATATTTGGAAAAGATAAACGATGTTTACATGATCATTTAGCGGGAACAAAAGTGAGTTATGTAGATTAATCAAGGTATTAATTAGGGCAACTTTGCCCGGATTTAAGTTTGATTAGCAAAAGTTACAAAATGGCGTATTTCACTAAATTGGTAATATAATTAAAAAACCTTACCGATTTTTTGACTAGTAACCAAGGATGATTATGAAAAACAGCACACAGCTAATTTTAGCACTAGCGGCCTCTTTAATTTGTTACTCAACATATATTGTATTGATAGATAAACCTTTTAGTTTGCAAGCGCTTAACCTGTTTTTATTTCCCGTTATTTTATATTTTGTGTTTATTCGTTCGCGCAATGTTGAGCAAAGCCCGTTAAAGGCTGTACGCGTTGAGGGGCAAATATTATACGTTTATAAGCAAGTGTTTAATATTAACGATATTAACAAAGTTGTCATCGACAAAACTAAGAGGCACGGTATATTTGCACTACCATATAATCAAGTTGATGGTAAAACAACTGAGTTTATTTTCAATAAAGATGCGTTTGAATCTTTAAAATCCTACCTTTTACAAAACATTCCAAATGTAAAAATTATTGAATAAAGTAAAGAAGTAACAATGAATTTAAAGAGCATATATTATTCACTGGTTTTCTTACCGCGGCGAAAATCAATGAGGTGATAAATGAGAATATTTAGGAAAACAAACGAGTTTGATAAACTGTCGAGGCGTTACGCATGTATTAAATGTGGTACTTGGGTGAGCATAAAAGCCCAAAACTGTATGCAGTGCCAGCATAGTTTTACCAATAATGATAAAAGCTCAATGCAAACACTCTATAATCAAAATAAAGAACAAAACTGGCAACATGCAATATTGCCTATTATTTTTGTAATATTGGTAATAGCTTTATTGTTCATTTAATTTTTGCTTAAAATTTAAAAGTGCTCGACTGCAACTCTGTAACAAAATCCCTCTGTACTTTAACGTGTAAAAACTACCCATAATTAAAATAATTACTCTTATTAAGCCTTCTATAAGTATCACATAGCTAATGTTTTTTAATAAATGAGATAAGCTTATAAATTTCAGTCACTTAAGTTGTTGGTTTATTTATATTTACTCAGTTTTTTGGCACGTAAGTTGATACAACTCCTAATAAACTTTAAAAAGGAATTACCATGACTGCTGAATACTTTATGGTACTAGGGTTACTCGGTGTTGCATTTTTTGCTGTTGCAGGGGCATTGCTTGGGTATGAAAAAAACATTAGTGGCTTTGGCGTCGTAGTGGTTGCAACCGTTACTGCCCTAGGGGGCGGTACCCTCAGAGATATACTTTTAAACAAACCAGTATTTTGGATTGCTACCCCAGAGTATTTATATTCAACCTATGGGGCCGTTATAGCAACAATTGCATTTATTCGATATTTACCGCGCGTTAATAATTACTACTTTTTATTAGTAGACGCTGTGGGTATGGCGTTATTTAATATTATGGGGATAGAAAAAGCACTCATTAATGGCTCTGGTATGGTGGTCGCAATTACCATGGGCATCACTACAGGTATATTTGGTGGTTTAATACGCGACGTAATTTGCCGTGAAGTACCAACTGTTATGCGCAGCGAACCTTACGCCTCTGCGTGTTTAGCGGGTGGTGCAGTCTATGCTGCTTTATTTAGCCTTAATGTAGATTACATTTGGTGTATTTTAGGCTCATTTTTCACGACTATCTTTTTAAGATTAGGCTCTTTGCATTGGGGTTGGCATTTAACTATTTTCAGAAAAAAAGACTTCAGAGATCAAAGCGACTAATTTTAGCTACGAGTAGCTCGCGTTTGCATGTGGTACTCGTAATTATCTTCATCCGTTATAGTAAAACCCAGCCGCTTATAAAGTCCTAATGCTGGGTTGTTTTTAAGCACGGTGAGTTTAATGGGTTTTGACTGCGCATTTGTAATAACTTGTTCAATAACCGCTTTCCCATACCCTTTATTTTGGTGCAATGGATGTATTTGTAATTGCATTATTTCAACGTGTTGAGCGTGTGTTTGGTATTTTAAAGTACCAATTGGTACCTCATTTATAACTATAAGATGGGAGCAGTCATATTGATCATTAAGCCTTAAAACATGCTGTTGCTCTGTTATACCAATCCGCAATAATACTTAATCATTTTGCGGGGCTAAACGTGTCGCTACCTGCGTTAAAAAATGCTCATTTAGAACAACTAAATAGCGAATTTTTTGCCTAGCTATCAACACGTTTTTCCAGCCTCAAAATAGATCACTTAATTAAGCGAATTGGTATTAAAAATAACCCGGCATTTTCTAAGTGTTCGACCATAGTTAGTTTACTGAGGCTTAATAAGTAGTCTCGGTCTGAATATGCTGCCTTTATGAATTTAAAAACCATAGTGCTCCCTTGCAACAGCCTTAATGTTTATATTTGTAGAACTAATCAAAATATGTGCGCAGTATTAAATGTGCAAGCCAAACTAACAAAGGCAACACTACCAATACCCAAGTGCTTTCCACCAAAGCCCGCCAATAATTCCCCATACACTTAAATTAATAATGCTCATTATAAGGCCCATTACCCACCAGTCTTTTAATGATACATAGCCTGAGCCAAACACTATGGGTGATGTGCCTGTTGCGTAATGCGTTAACGACATCATGAGTGATGAAGCGCCAGCTAGCAGTAAACCTAAAAATAAAGGCGGAGCGCCAAGCGCTAAACCTGCGGCGTAAAATGCGGCAAACATAGCAGTGATATGTGCTGTGGTACTGGCAAAAAAGTAATGAGCATAAAAATACACAGCTACCAATATAATAGCCGATACAATCCAGTCAAAGCCCAGTTGCGCAATATTGCTCTCAACAAGTGTTGAAAACCACGTTACCAAACCTAGTTTATTTAAAAAAGTGGCCATCATTACTAATGCTGAAAACCAAACAACGGTATCCCACGCAGACTTTTCTTTAAGTACATCGTCCCAGCTTAATACACCAGTCACTAATAAAACCGAAAGACCCAAAAAAGCCACTGCGGTTGTGTTAACTGCGTAGTCAGCCCCTAAAATCATTGCAGGTACGCCAGCCCATAAAACAAGCAGCATGGCAAAAACTCCCACCATTATTTTTTCGCCATAACTCATTGGGCCCATTTCAGTTAATTTAGATTCTGCGTAGGTTTTAGCGTCGGGTGTACTTTTAACTTCAGGTGGGTAAATGGCATAAACAACCAAAGGCACAAGGGCAATACATAGCAAACCAGGAACAAGCGCTGCCAGCGCCCACGTACTCCAAGTAATACTGATATTTGCACCGGTAGCATCAGCAATCAGCTTTACAATTAGCGGGTTTGGCGCAGTCGCTGTAATAAACATAGCTGATGTAATAGGGTTTATATGGTAACTCACTAAAGCAAGGTAGTGGCCAATTTTACGAGATGTGCCTTCCTCAGGGGACGAGCCAAAGCTTGTTGCTATAGACTTCATAATTGGGTGAATAATAGCGCCGCCTCGCGCGGTATTACTTGGCGTTACAGGTGCTATAACAAGTTCAGAAAGTGCGAGTGCATAGCCAATACCAACTGTTTTTTTACCAAAAAGAGAAATAAAATTATAGCCAATACGATTTCCCAAACCAGTTTTAGCTAAACCCCGAGAAATAATAATAGCAATACCAATCAACCAAATTAATGAATTAGAAAAGCCACTTAATGCATCTTTAATAGCACCAGATGGGCTGTCATTAGTTACGCCGGTTAACGCAACAGAAGTAATAGCTAAAATAGCAATGGCGCCGATAGGCATTGCTTTACCAATAATGGCAACAACAGTACCAATAAATAAAGCGAGCAAATGCCATGCGTTTTCGGTAACACCTTGCGGAGGCGGTACAGCAAACCAAAGTAGTAAAACAATGGCTATAGAAATCAGTCCAGAGGTAACTCGAATATCAGTACCCTTCATTAAAATATCCCTAAGTTTTAGAAATGCATGCATTCTGTTTATTGAAAAGGCAACGTTATTTTACTTCATTTAATAATAAAAAAGATGACGCACATCATATGAATATTAGGCTTATTTAATTTTATTAATAAAGAGGAAATTAACTATAAACTAAAGTGATTGATTACATTACCCGATAAGAGCTTACAGTGTGCTTAATTAACTCTGATTTTTAAGAGTTAGCTTGAATTTTTTTATAGGTTCGTAAGGTCTTTATAAACCTCAACGAATACTTGGAAATACAATGAACTTAAAACTAACCAATAACGTGATTACTTTTTTATTAGCGAGTAGCTTTTTGCTACTTGGCTTGTCGTTTGCGTTAGGAGCAAACCCTAATACGTTAACGGCTACGTTTAGTTTTTATGGCGTTGATTCGCTAATGTCTGTATCTGCATTAGGTTTGATTAGTGGCTCCTTTATGATTGCCTTAGCTTTTGCCACCGTGCTCGCTCGCCTTAAACTAATGAAACCTACACCAGCACTTTTACTTGCAGCAATTATAAGTTTAGTTGCATTACTTACCTTGTTTGCCAGTAACCGTTGGATGGCGCAACTTGGTGGCTTTCCAATCATTGGTAGCGGGCAGGGCATAATTAAATATTTTGCTGTAGTGCCTTTATATTTATTTTTGTTTTATAAAGACAAACTTACCGACAAACAACACGCACTTTTAAACTTTATACCGGTTGCTATGGTTTTATTGTGGATCGGCGGCATGAAGTTTTATGAATTTGAAGCAAAAGGCATTGTAAGTTTAGTAGAAACCTCACCGTTTATGTCGTGGTTATATACGGTATTTAGCGTACAAGGCGCGTCTAACGTGATTGGCGGGTTTGATGTATTATTTGCTGTGTTATTGGGCTTAGGGCTATTTTTAAATAATAAAAAGCTAATTATTGTAAGTGGCTTAGCGTGTTTAAGCGTATTTATGATGACCCAAACATTCTTAATTACCGCAACCGGTGCATTTAGTTCATCCACTTTATTGGATCGTTTAGGGCAATTTGTAATTAAAGATTTGTGGTATATAGCCAACCTTGTTGTTATTGCTTTTTTAATGATTTTTAAACCGACTAAATAAAGAGAGCGTTATGATCAGTTGCAACCAATACGACTACATCGAAATTGCTTGTATGCACCATTTAAGCATTGAGCTTATATTAAAAAATGGTGATGGTGTATGTGGCGTAGCAACTGACACAAAACGCAATGCTAATAGAGACGAATGCATAGTTGTTAACGTAAATAGCGAATTGAAACTCATTGTGCTAACTACAATCAGCGTACTTAAAGCGCGTGAGAAAAATCCATACTTTGACCACGTGAATTTTGAAGTAAAGTAAATACCTTACTCATTTGTTTTACCATAAATATCTCAGCGAGCCTGCATCATTAATATGTTAAGGCTCGCTTATCTCACCAATGCTTTAGCTAATTACGCGCTAAATACATAAAGCCAAAATTTTCCTACAACTTTCTTTTGTTCTTTACTCGAGTTTTTCACCGAACAAGTCTAAACGCCAACTATTAAAGCGTATAAAAATGCTAAACCAGTATAAGTAAGCCTCAATAAGCCTTAACTAGCCCTTAGTATCCGTCCGTTTGTAAATTATGGTTGTAAAGGTAGCTACATAAATAAAGCTCTATTTTTGTTTTGTCCAATAACATTATTAAACACCGTTTTGGTGAAAAATAATAAAGGGCTTTTTGTAACATATTTAATTACTTGTTTACATTAGAGTTATTTAGTGGAATTATTGAACACTGTAATATACGCCGTTTTGGGGTGCTATAAATCCCCAAAGTGGTGTTCAATAAGCTGTTAGGTGTTTAAGGATAAGCATGAAAAAGTATCTACCTTTAGTCATATTAATAATCTCTGGTTGTGTTGGTATGAAAACTTATAAAGGTGTCATAGTCCAATATAGCGATGTAAGCAAAAACTCTGATGGGACGTATTCAATTGAGGTTCTTGGTCATACCGATCTCAATGAAACAGATATGCTCGAATTGGTAGAGCTCAAAGGAAAAGAGTTATGCAAACCAAGTGATATATACGTAAAAAAATATAAAATGGGTACTTATGGCTCGCATAGTCAGTTTGGTTCTGTCTACCCACCAAAGATTAACGCAACAATTGACTGTAGGGTAAACAATGCATAACAGGCTGTTAAACAAGGACAAAAATAGTTGATTTTGCTCCTTTTTTACTAATTTAACCAACTATTTTCTGCCTGTTAACAGGCTCGTTATATAACTACGTGAGGAGAGATGATGAACAAGGAAACTATAGGGAAATACGTCGCAGTTTTGGGATTATTGCTTTTCTGGGCACCTCTTTGGGGAATTGTTGATTCGTATTTAATTATGTCCTCTTCATTTCAAGAGATAACGCTGTTTGGAAGTAATGAACCTAAAATATCACAAGAAGAAATGTCATCAACAGCTTTGTCTACAGTAACAGGGTTCATCTTATTTTTAGTTGCACTTTGCTTTTTAACATTTTCCGTTGTGGGCTTAAACTATCGAACTAAGTGGCTTTTTTGGGCACTAATAATATATTCAACATTGTTACTCTTCATGTTCCCTGTTGGTACAGTGTTAGGAGTAACTGTGCTGGCAGCGCTAGTTTTGAACAGGGAAAAATTTGGACTTGACGGTGACCTTACATAACAAAACCATTAACCGGGTTTGTGCAAGAGCGCCACAAATCTGGTTATGGCAGGCGTTAGCTTTTTAAGAGGGTTTCGAGTTGAGAACAATATTTAGCTTTATTTTAGCCTCTTTAGTTGTTGCATTTTTAGCGCCAATGGCAATTGAAATGAAATTTACTATTATTCCTTTTGGTATATTTATTTGGACGTTAATAGTTGTTCTAATTTTAGTTCCAGTAACAGCATTTCCAATTTATAAATTTATCACTAAAAGTTGTGATTATTCGCTAAATACAGTGCTCAAATCTTCAGTTATATCTACTTGCTTAGTTTCTTTCTTTTTTGTTTTCCCTTCAGGTTTAGATAGCTCAATTATTAATGGTAAGGTATTGGTCGAAAATGGTTCAATTACGTTAATAGGTTATGGATATAGCTTTTTACAATTGTTTTTATTTTCTATAGTAGGCCTTGTTGCTGGTATTGTATTTTACGTTTCAAAAATAGAGTTAAACAAAAGCTAAAGAATTAGGATGAAGTTCATTCTAACTTTTACATAAATAATAAATTAAAGCAGCGGGTTAAGTGAGTTTTATAAAAATGAATCACGCAAAAAGCTGAGCTACAATGAAAGAAAGAGTAAAAAGCCAACCACACTAAACTTTCCCGTAATACCTTCCAAAACACCAATTAAAACATCAGCTAACAATTTTTTATATTCCACGTGAAATACAGTAATAGATTGAACCAAAATAGGAACTCAGCTATGGTTTGTTTATCAATAAAAAATTAAAAAACGAGTTGATCTACAGGCTTGTTATATTTCACGGAGGATTTAGGTTGTCATTTCCAACTTTAGAGACAAATCGCTTAAGGTTAGATCAATTATCAAAAGAAGATTCAAATAGTTTGTTTGAGTTGTTCTCGGATAATTCAGTTGTAGAATATTATGATTTAGAGGCGTTTACTGAACTGTCACAAGCCAGCCATTTAATTGAGTTTTTTAACGCTCGTTTTAAAGAAAACTCAGGTATTCGTTGGGCTATTCGCCTAAAAGAAACAGATCAACTTATAGGTACTTGCGGCTTTAATACTTGGAGCCCTAAAATGAAAAATGCTGTTATTGGATATGATTTACTGCCTAAATATTGGGGTAAGGGTTTTTCTACTGAAGCAGTTCATCGAATAGTTAAAGCCGCATTTTCAGGTGACTTATCTTGCGGTAAACTTAATCGTATTCAAGGCGATACTGTTCTTGGAAACTCTGCATCTGAGTCACTCCTTTTAAAAGTTGGGTTCAAAGAGGAAGGTATAAGGCGTCAAAGTGGTTACTGGAAAAATCAGTTTCACGATCTTAAATGCTTTGGGTTAATTCAGTCCGAGTACTCTGAAATACGCCAAGTTAGGATAATAACAAACAGTTAGCACACCAAATTTCCAGTAATACCTTCCAAAACGTCAATTAAAGCAACACCTAGTCCTCTTTTTATATACCACGTGAAATACAGTAACGATTGAACCAAAATAGGAACTCAGCTATGGTTTGTTTATCAAAAAAATAAAAAACGAGTTAATCTACAGGCTCGTTAAGATTAAAGAAACTAATTAATTGAATCTGGCTGTTAGAGCTATTCTATAGCCTCGTTGTATTGCTAAAGGATTATCGTGAAATACTCTAGGATTGTACTCTTTTCAGTAGGCTTGTATTTATTGCTAGTTGCTTTATCAACAATAGCAACAAAGATTGTTGGCTTTGATGAAATGACTCAAAGTACATCATACATTTTTACTCATTACGTCCTCGGATTTTTAACCTCTTTAATCGTGTATTGTTACTTAGGCTATAAGCAAACAGTGAGTCCCTATAAGCAAGCCTTTTTAGTTGCGGCGGTTTATGGGTTTATTGATCTAAGTGTCGGTGCCTTACTATACATTTTGTTAGAGATATCAATGGATCCTTTGATATATTTAATTTCAGCTTTGCTGCATGTTATTGCTGTTTTATTAGGTACATTACTTGGTATTCAATTACGTCGTAAAATAGTTGAGCGTAAATAAACAAATCGTAAAGCAGAGCAAAAACAGCTGGTTTTTGCTTTTTCACCCTAACCTTAGATAACAACCTTACGGCCTATTTATTCGGCATAAGTAAAAAAGGAATTTAAATTTGCTATTCGATTGGTTTAGCTCTGAAAAGCCAAATGTTTATTTGGGATCGTTAGCTGTAGCTAATAGCAGCCATTTTTCTAAGGTAGAGTCGTTTTTTTATATAACGGGCGATTCATTACAAGATCATATGCACAAGAAGCTTGAAGATATTTTTTGTCTTCACAGCATTTCGTCTATTAAAGAGCCTAAAAAGTCAGATATTGGTTTAGATGTTGTTATAGTTACTTTGCATGGTGGTGATGCATTCACTATAGATTTTGATACAGCTATTATTCCGCTATTTTGGCGACCAAAAGTTAAGTTAGTATCGCGCTTGTATAATATTAAACATAATAAGACGATTAAAACGTTCAGCGTTTCTAAATCTGTTACGTGGCGCGAATTCATAGCTAAAAAATTTAGCTTAAGAGGCTTTTTTCGTTGGGGTCCTTTGTATCATAACGAAGACATGGAAATACTGTTGTATAAAGCATGCTACGAGTTATTAAATAAAATGCGAAAGGCTATTTAACCAGTAGCCAATATGAATAATTAAAATAAGGTAAAAATATATTTTGCTCTTGGTGAACATTATTACAAACAAAATAGGAACTCAGCTCTGGTTTGTTTATCAATAAAAACAAATAAAAAACGAGTTAATCTACAGGCTCATTATTTTTCGAACATCGAGGATATTTATGGAAATTGAATATATTTGGGGTGTTTTAGCGGTTATTGCAGTTTTATTTATATTAATATTTGGTAACTCAATACCTAAACATGGCAGCGTAACTGAAGGTGATGTTATTGTTGCTTTAAAATCAGGTCATAAAGTTAGAGCAATAAAATATTATAGATCTGTTCATGGTGTAAGTTTGAAAGAAGCTAAAGATGCCATTGAAAAATTAACTTCAAAACATGCCCTGAAGTGAGGCCCAAGTAAAATTCAGCCATTAATTGCAAGTTTTAAAAGTGGTGAGCCTCTTCGTTTTCCACCACCTAAATACAACCCTTACCCATTTGAATACCAGCGATCTAATAATAAATTGCGTTATCCTCACTTATTTTTACTTCAGCGATATCATCAAACGCGCCGCCCCAAAAACAAATTAACTAAGAATCAAATAACAATACTTTAGTAAACGCTAGTTCATATTACGTCACGTAATATCCATACAGAACTTTAAGTTAAACATACGTTCGTGCAGCGTTCCCATTTTTATTTGACTCAATTTATTGGATATTCTTTTTATGAAATTAAAGTTATTTATCGCAATTATTTTTAGCACTTCGATGTCGTCTTACGCGACAGAAGCAATAGATAAAACGCAGTTTTCATTCGAAGACTTAAAAGCCCTAGCAAAAGCTTCAGCCGAAAAGCCCTATACGCCAACTGCAGTACCAGCCCCTGAGCTTATCGATAAAATTACGTATGACGAACATTGGAAAATACGCTTTAAAGAAGATGAAACCTTATACCCAAGTGGAAAAAAGGCACCTGTACAATTATTTTATCCTGGGCGATATTTTCCTGAGCCAGTAAGTATTTACATCAGAGACGATAAAAATCAGGTACAAAATGTACCTTTTAGTAATGATGTTTTTGATATGCCTGATGACAGCCCAGCTCACGATCTCCCAGAAGGGTTTGGATTTGCAGGCTTTAGAATAATGCGCCCAGATATGAAACCAGATTGGATATCTTTCTTAGGCGCGTCTTATTTTCGTACCGACGGGCCAGAGGGGCAATATGGACTGTCGGCTCGAGGTATTGCAATTAATACGGGTATGAATAAGCCAGAAGAATTTCCGCGCTTTTCTGCATTTTGGATTGGCCCCGCAGAGAAAAAAGGTGAAAGTGTGTCTGTTTGGGCATTGCTTGAAGGGCCATCTATCACTGGTGCTTATCGATTTGGTTTAAGCAAAGATAACAAAGAAGCCAAAGGCCATATTACCTCTGTAACGGCTAATTTGTATATGCGCGCCGATGTTGAACGCTTAGGCGTAGCACCGTTAACCAGTATGTATTGGTACTCACAAAAAGATAAAACAGAAGCTAAAGATTGGCGCCCAGAAATTCACGACAGCGATGGCCTGGCGATTCACACAGGATCGGGTCAATACGTTTGGCGCCCATTAAATAATCCTCAGTCGGTTTCGACTAATAGTTTTATTGATGAGAACCCAAAAGGGTTTGGTTTAATCCAAAGAGATCGTGACTTTAATAACTACCAGGACGATGGCGTATTTTATAATAAGCGTTCATCAGCGTGGATAAAACCTACTGACGATTGGGGCAAAGGTGCAGTTCAGTTAATCGAGATTCCAACAAAAGATGAAACGTTCGACAATATTGTTGCCTATTGGGTGCCCGAAAAAAAGGCGCGCAAAGGTGATGAGTTTACCTTTTCTTATGATATTGAGTGGCGTCCCCTCGATCCAAAATCAAAAAACCTTGCAAGCGTTGTAAATACTCGCCAAGGCTTAGGCGGAATTCCCGGCCAGCCAATTCCTGAAGGCGTTAACAAAATGGTGATTGATTTTGAAGGTCCAGTATTTAAAGGCTTAGATAGCAAAAGTGGTATAAAGCCGATTGTTGAAGCCAGCAACGGTGAAATACTAGAACCTATTGGAGTTTATCCGGTAGTTGGTACAAACCAATGGCGATTAGCGTTTGACTACAAACAAGCTAACAACAATCCGGTGAACATACGCGCGTATTTAGTTGATAAAAATGATGAAGCTATAACTGAGACATGGGTAAGTGATGAAAAGGTAACGATTAAATAAGTCTTTAAATAAGCATTAAAGTAAAACGGGTGGCTATATTTTGATTTTCTTGTCAATTATAGCCACCATAATGCCTTTTAAAACGCCAATCAAAACACCATTAAAACTCCCTTTTATATCCCACGTAAAATACAGTAAACGATTGAATCAAAATATGAACTCGGCTATGGTTTGTTTATCAAGAAAAATAAAATAACGAGTTAACCTGCAGCTTGTTAGCTGTTTCGAGGGATTGTATGTTTTTTTTGAGTAAATTATTTTGTTGGGAGCGAGGCCGACAAAACAGGTAATTTGGTTCAGCGGCCAATTCGCCCTTTGGCTGCACTAAAAAATTACCCAGCATCGACTAAGCGGGTATTAAAAGAAAGTGGTTGTACGCCAAGCACTTAAGAACACAAAGTATAATAATTACATTTTCTGAATATGGAGATCTGATGAGAAAATCCTTTGAATTTACTGTTAAGTCAATCAAAGTTAAAATAATTAACACTTGGTTTAGTGGTGCTAAATTATATGTGAATGGTGACTTACGAGATACTGACAAAACTTTGTTAGCTATTAGGAATAATACTTTACTATCTGCAAGTTTAGGTGAGTTGGGTGTTCTAGAAATCAAGCCGTTATCGGGTTTAATTACCGTTGAAATGGATGCATATTTGGTTAATGGTACAAACATTCAACATGTATATAGCTCACATAAACGCCTTAGCCTAAAAGAGCAAAGGGCAGCCCGATAAAGCTACTTTAAATAACGTATATTCCTGCATTTACCTGCCTTCAGTAATAACCTCCAAATGACTTTGAGGAGGTTTAAGCCCCTAAGCATACCAAGTTAATATACTTGGTTTACTCGATTACCTTAAAATCACTCATACTCTTTCACATAAAGTAAAAGCGCGCTGTACATTACACTGAGTGCCTTTGTTACATCGCTGTCGATAACCGCTTCTGCTGGGTGATGGCTTATACCGCCAGGGCTGCGTATAAACAACATGCCAACGGGGCAAATTGGAGCGATTGCCATTGCATCGTGCCCTGCGCCTGAGGCAAGTGAAGGCGATGCTTGGTTATTGAGTTTACATGCGCTTGAAAACAAATGCTGAATAGTAGTGTCGCACGCTACGGCATCGGCGGCATGCGTCCATTGCCAATCAAGCGTTAAATTGCGTTTGCTTGCTATAGATTGTGCGCTGCTTTGTATGGCGCTTAGTAAGTTAGCGAGATCTGTGTCGCTTTGTGCACGTGCGTCTAGGCTTATGGTTGTTTTACCTGCAATCACGTTTGTAGCCCCAGGGCGAGACTGTATTTGCCCTACGGTGGCAACTTCGCCATTTTTAGCATTGTTTGCTAGTTTTTCAATTTCGGTTACTAATTCGGCGCAGCCTGCTAACGAATCCAGCCTCAAGTTCATAGGGGTTGTACCCGCATGACCGCTTTGCCCTGTTAGGGTAAGCACGGCGCGTTTTGCCCCTGCGATAGCCGTTACAACGCCTAACGCCTGATTAACCGATTCGAGTACCGGGCCTTGTTCAATATGAGTTTCCCAGTAAGCTAGTAATTCGTTTTTATTAAGTGCAGCTTTTGCGTAGTCGTTAGGGTTTAAGCCAAAGTCGAGCATGGCTTGGCGCATAGTTATGCCGTTTGTGTCTTCAATGTTTAGCCACTGTGGGTCAAATTCGTTAGCGAGGGCTTTTGAGCCAATTAAAGTTGTGGCAAAGCGAGTGCCTTCTTCATCGCAAAAGCCCACTACATCTAAATGAAAGGGCAGGTCGAGCTTTAACTTATGTGCAAGGGCGGCTATTTCTATCCCCAGCAGTACACCTAAAATACCATCAAACGCACCTGCGTTTGGTACTGTATCGAGGTGCGATCCTATAATTAAACGTTTAGCATGAGGGTTTGATGATTTTAGTCGCCCCCAAAGGTTGCCCACTTCGTCTTGCCACGATTGCATGCCTGCCTCAACCATCCACGATGCAGTAACGGCGTTACACTCTTTGTGCTCTTTTGATAAGTACACACGGTGAATGCCACCTTGCATTTGCGATAGTGCGCTGAGGGTTTTACAGCGAGATAAAGCGCGTGTTGCGTATTCATCAGCAAGTTCTTTATCTAATAAAGGGCTGTGTTGTGGGCATTCAATCGTCATGCTAAATCCTTTTTTATTTATAGTGAGCAAGGGCGGCAATGGCGGCTTCGCCTTTAGGGCCTTTGTAACCATTGGCATGTAAGCAAGCGTCTAAGCTTGCAAGTGTTTGTAATACAGCATCTTTTCGGGCGTTGTAGCCCATAGTGCCAATACGCCAAATTTTGCCATGCAGTGGCCCAAACGAGGTGCCAATTTCTATTCCAAAATCGGTTAGCATTTGTCCGCGCACGTGATCGGCATTAATGCCCTCGGGTATATACACACCCAGTACGTTGTTCATTTTATGTGTTAAATCACCAAATACATTTAAGCCGAGCGCTTGAATACCCGTTAGCATGGCATCTCCATGTAATTTGTGGCGCGCTACGCAGTTATCCACGCCTTCTTCAATGACTATGCGGGCGCATTCTGAGGCACAGTACAGCATGCTGGTGGCTTCGGTATGATGGTTGAGGCGCTCTTCTCCCCAGTAATTCATGATCATACCTAAATCAAAATAGTTAGAGCGTACAAAGGGTTCTGTGCCGTCGGTATGCTCCGCTGTACGAATACCTGCCTCTACCTTTTTGCGTTTTTGGATCCAATCAGCGCATTTGTCGCTAAGCGTTAATGGCGCAGACCCAGAAGGTCCGCCTAAACACTTTTGCAGACCAACCGAAAGTGCATCGAGTTTCCATTCATCGGCAGGAAGTTCGTTACCCACAATAGAGGCGGTGGCATCGCAATAAAATAGTACATCGTGCTTTTGGCAAATATCGCCAATATGCTCAAGAGGTTGGTTCATGGTGGTGGATGTATCGCCTTGTACCATAGCAAGTACATGGGGTTTTACATCAACAATGGCTTTTTCGATTTGCTCTGGCGTAAACACTTCGCCCCACGGTACTTCTATTGTGTGCACCTTTGCGCCAACGCGTTCTGCTATTTCAGCAAGTAGGTGGCCAAAGCGCCCCATAATTGGCACAAGTACTTTATCGCCTGGGCGTAAAATTGAGCATAATACGGCTTCAATCCCTGCGCGCGATGTGCCGTCTATTAGCATGGTCCATTCGTTTTTAGATTTAAAAATTTCGCGGTAACGTGCCATGGTTTCGTTCATAAAACCGGTCATTACTGGGTCGTATTGGCCTATAAGCTGCGCCGACATAGCACGTAAAACACGAGGGTCGGCATTAATTGGGCCTGGTCCCATTAATAAACGCTGTGGTGGGTTTAAGGTTTGAACTTGCGTGTTATTAAACATATTTTAGGCTCCCAGAGTCTGAATAAGCATGCGTATGCCGGTTATCATTAATACAACGGCAAAGGCGCGTTTTAGTTGTTTTTGATCCAGCTTGCTACCAATTTTTACGCCAATAGGCGCAAATAAAATAGTCAGCGGAATAATAAGAAAAAAGGCCGGGAGGTTAACCAACCCCCACGTACCTAGGGGAGCATCGGTTGGCGTTGTGCCAATACTTAATAAGGTAATAACGCCAGGTAGCGCAATCAATAAACCAAAAACGGCCGCAGTACCTACTGCAACATGGGCACGTACATTAAATGCGTTTAGCATAGGTACGCCAATAGTGCCGCCGCCTATGCCAATCATTACCGACAAACCACCTACAATACTTGCCATAACGCCTTGACCAAATTTACCTGGTAGTTGTTTTACAAGCGCGGGTGCGCCGGCTCTAAATAGCATGTTTAAACTGACTAAAATAGCAATACAGGCAAACATAAGTACCAGTGCATTACCGCGTATTGAGTGCGCTAAGTAGCTGCCTACAACGGCCATAACTAAAATAAATGGTGCCCAGTATTTTATTAGCGCAAGGTCAATATTCCCTTTGCTATGATGCGAGCGAATAGATGAAAGCGAAGTAGGCACTATGGTTGCAAGTGATGTGGCGGTGGCTATCATCATTGCCGATTCTGGGCTTACGCCAAAACCTTGCAGTAAAAAATACAGCACAGGGACGATAACAATACCGCCGCCTACACCAAAAAGTCCTGCTAAAATACCGGCAAAAATACCGGTTGCTATTAAGGCTACTATAATTGGCCATTGATTTATTATTTCTGACATTGTGTTCCTGCTGTAGTTACTGTTGCACGTCCATCTGAACGAGGATCTGTTGCAGCTTCAAGGCTTGTAGGTGTATCTAAAATCGCCCCAGCGTGCCCCATCATTTCGTTATTATTATCAACGCTTACCCAATCGTGGTCACGTTGATTTAATTCATGTTCTATATGAAAAACTAACCCTTTTTCAATTTTTAAATTTGTACTCGTATCGCCCCATGTGCGTCCAAGTAACCAACGAGGGTCGCTAATTGCTTGTTTTATTGATTTATTTCGCCACGCGTAGCCTGCAAAAACAGCGGCTTGAGTTTGTGGCTGCCCTTCACCGCCCATTGTTCCGTAAGCAAGTCGACGACCATCGCTAAACTTTGCCAGTGCTGGGTTAAGTGTATGAGCGGGCTTTTTATTTGGAGCAAGGGCGTTGGTATCTTGATTGTTTAAACTAAAGCTTAAACCACGGTTATTCCACACAAAGCCGCCTTCACTCATTAATATTCCGCTGCCAAATTCCCAGTAAATACTTTGAATAAAGCTGACTAATTGCCCGTTTTTATCTCTGGCTGCCATCCACACAGTATCGCCAGGCTCTGCGTTAAATGGCCATTTTTTGGCTTTACTCATATCAATATTGTTAGCAAGTTCGCATAAGCGATTATCGGTTAGTGCGTTTTTATAATCATCCCCTAACACATCAGGGTCAGCCCAAAGGGTAGGGCGATGGGTAAAGCTTTGTTTAGTTGCCTCAACAATTAAATGTGTCCAGTCGGCATCGGTTTTAGCTAAATGCTTTAACTTATTTACGGCACCAATTATTTGTAGTGAATGCACGCCCTGTGTTGGCGCGGGTAAGTTGTAGCAATCAATACCACTGAGGTTTGCATTTAGCGCAGTAACTACCTCGGCTTTAGTATTTGCAATGTCACCTGCGGCGATTGAGCTGCCTGCTTTTGCTAAGTCGGCGGCAAATGTGTTGGCAAGTGCGCCTTCATAAAATGCGTTTAAGCCATGTTTTGCTAGGTATTCAAACGTTGCTGCAAGTTTAGGGTTTTTAAAATGTTGACCTGCTTGCAAGGGCTTGCCATTGGGTATGTAGAGGTTTTTAAACGCGTCATTGGTATTGTTAGCAGTGGCTAGCTTTTCGCAGCCTGCTTGCAAGCTTTTTGTAACGGTAAAGCCCTCGCGCGCAAGCTCAATAGCGGGTGCTAAAATTTGTGACAGTGGTAGTGCTGCGTGCTCATCTAGTTCAAGCGCCTTTTGCCAGCCGCGTATTGTGCCCGCTTGAGTAAGTGCGCTTAATCCGCCGCGCTCTGGTATTTGCGTGAGCGAGTTATATGGCGTTGTATTAGTTGCTGCACGGCCGCAGGCGTCAATAGCTGTGGGCGTTTTTTGGTTTGGGTTATCGATAAGCCAAAAGCTGTCGCCACCAATTGAGTTCATATGTGGGTATACAACGCTAATAGCAGCGGCAGCCGCTACCATAGCCTCGGTAGCTGTACCGCCTTGTTTTAGTATATTTATACCCGCCTCAGTGGCCGAAAAATGAGACGCGGTAAATGCAATGTTGTGTGTGGTCATGCCGGTGTGTCCTGTTTAAAGTGTGCAGCTAGGTGCTTAACGCAAGCAAGTAGGCTTTTATCGTTACCGTGGCTCATCATTAATGAAAAACCATACGGATGATCATTTGCTAAATCAGCCAGCGGTAAATGCACTTGCGCTGAGCCACTAAGCCCTGCAATTGCCGAAAGCGTAATAATTTGCATGCGTAAGGCGCTTGTGTCGGCGCCTAATTTAGGTGCGGTTGTGGGGGTGGTTGGCAAAAATAAACAGCTGTTTGTATTTAGGTTTTTAGCTATTAGTGTTTGCCATTGGGTTTGTACTTTTAGTGCTTCTTGTTCTTCTTGATCAGTTAGGGCAAGCGCCATATTAAAACGTGCCGCAATTGCTGGAGCAAACTGGGGAAGTTGCCCCGGCAATTGAAGCCAATCTTTATGCGTTTTTGCGATTGCTCGCCCTTGCAGTACTCTAAAACTATCCGCAAGTTCATTTAATAAGTTGCTGTTAGGTAGTTCAAATTCTTTATGGTGCTTAAAATTAGGCTTGGTTTTTTCAAGCAATTGTTTAAGTGGGGCTTGTAAAGCAGGGTCAACGAGTTCAAATAGTGCTTCGCAAATAACCAGCGTATTTACTTTATTAATAGCTTGTTGTGGTAATAATATATCGCCAACGCTGCTTAATAGCTCGGCGCTTTGGGTAAGCCAACCTATGGTATCAAAAGGGGGAGCCAACGGTATTAGGCCGTCTTTTTCAATCACGTTATGGCTTGGCCTTATGCCATATAAACCACAATAGCTGGCGGGTATTCTAATTGAGCCGCCGGTGTCGGTGCCTAAGCCAATATCAGCTAAGTTTGCTGCAACTGCAGCAGCAGACCCCATACTCGAACCACCGCAAGCATGCCCTTTTAATTTAGGATTTTGCGCAGCGCCATAATGTATATTATTACCCTCTAAGCTATAAGCTAGCTCGTCAGTATGGGTAAAGCCTATAAAGTTACAACCAGCGGTCATGAGCTTATTAACCGAGCTTGCCGTATTTTGAGCCGGTTTAGCTGTTTTAAACCAGTGTGGGTTGCCTGCGCTGTTACGCTCGCCCTTTACTGCAAATACATCTTTTACAGCTAAGCGATTGTTTGCAAGCACTCCAGACTGGCTTGTTTGCCACAGGGTAGGACCGTGATTGCAAAATATACCTTTGTTGTTTTTTTTATCACTCATTTGCAGCTCATTATTATAAAACTGACCAAGTACTTACTTATTAAGTTAAGAGTGATTAAAAAGCGGGCTGGTTATTATTATTATGAATACCAATTTTATTAAAAACATGATCATTCTATCGGATTAAATAGCGCACTCACTGCGTCATTTTCTTCGCGTTATAATAGATCACTAATTTAATGCAATTGCTAAAGCTGTGCTTTTTAATCGGTAGTTTTGATTTTATAGTGCTTAGACTAAGCAAGAGGAATGCCATAAATTAAAATCCTGTCCAACTGGTCAGGGTTTAGTGGGTTGTATGAGATTTGTAAATGTGGGCTGTAGAAATAGTGAGATTAAAATGAGCTAAAACAAACCAATTTGGTGCGCAGATGCACCAAGTTGGTCTTTATTTATATGGTTTTGAGTGCTAAATAAGGGGCGTTTTACTGATGATTAAACCATTAATATCGGCGTAAACCCAATCGTTAGGTTCAATAGTGGTGCTAAGCATGGTAACAGCTTGGTTTTTATCACCAAAGCCGCGCTTTAAGGTACTACGCGGTGTAGAGCCTAGCGCCATTACAGGTAAGTTCATTGTGGCGAGTATTTCAATATCTCGGCAACAGCCATTTATTATTACGCCTTCCCAGCCATTACTTAAGGCACGCTCAGCCATAATATCGCCTATAAATGCAAAGCGTTTGCTCGCAAAACCGTTTATAACCAATACTTTACCTTCACCATTTTCATGCAATATATCGGCAGCAAAAGAGTTGTCTTCTGGGCAGGTAACGGTAACTACTTTGCCATAAAACGTGGTTTTTTTGCCAAAGTGATAAAGGCCGCTGTCTGCTACTTGCACGTTATCGCGATGATCGTCAAACAAATCGGGTGTAGTAAAGGATGTCATGGGTTAAGTCTCACTTTGCTCAGGTATTTTAAGACCAATACCTTTTAAAATTATGTGGGCAATTGATTGCGTAATTTGTGCCACATCGGTTTCGTCGTACTCTAATTTGTTCATTACGAGTAAAACCTCAGCCTGAAAGTCGGCGTAATATTGCGTGGTAGACCAAATAGTAAAGAGCAAATGATAGGGGTCAACCTTATCCATTTTATCTGCATCCATCCATGCTTGAAGTACATCAACCTTTTGTTTAACCCAAGGGCGGGTATTGGTTCTAAAGTAGTTTTGTAAATAAGGGGCACCGCGCAGTATTTCACTGGCAAATAAGCGAGATTGCATTGGCTGATTTACGGCCAGTATTACTTTGCTTTTAATATAGTTATAAAGCACGGTAGCTGGATCGTCGTTAATTGTGACGTTATCGAGCCCTAAGTTCCAATTAGCTATTATGCGGTCAATCACAGACTCGTACAGACCATCCTTACTTTTAAAGTAATACAAAATATTAGCTTTTGGCACCTGCGCTTCTTTAGCAACCATGCTCATACTTGCTCCGTCGTAACCTAATTGCGAAAACAATTGCTCGGCGGCATCTAAAATTAGTTTTTGGTTTTTCTCGCGTGTAATTTCTTTTTTATTTGGCTTTATTTGTGTGGTCATTATAGAGTTTGCGTGTTTAACGTATTGATTGATTGTAGCTTTACTGACCAAAAGGTCAATTACTAAAAAGTGTGAATGTTAAAAACAAACGAGAGGTTTAAGCTATTAACTTTAGGGTCTGTTGAACTTTGCGGATTAAAATTTGTTCAAACTAGGGGCTATTTAATCGCGGCGCGAGATTTGTAACCTAGTGGGCTAAGTAAAAACCGAGCAAAGCTTCCGCGTCCTGCTCACGCCCCTTACCTACATCCATGTAGGCAACAAAGAGTAAGTAGTCCCTAGGAAGAACCCTTTGGGCAGCGCCTGTTTTGCATTAATGCTACGTTATCGCCCATTTATGGGGAATAACCACACTATATAGGCTCTGCCTTGCCTAAATACCAAACAGACTGCTGCAAATTTAACCTTGAAAGATCAACAGACCCTAATTGTTTAATTAAATAATTACTGTTAGTTTAGTTTCAAATTTACGAGTAGTACTTTTGGATTGGCAAATGGAGTTTTTAAGCAAAAATAAATACACGCTTTATGGAGTTGCTGCAATATTACTGTGGAGTTGCTTAGTGGCATTACTACGGGATATTTCTGAGTTGTTTAGCCCCATTGGTGGTGCGGCGGCTATGTATTCTGTCAGTGCGATATTTTTAATTTTGGTTATGGGAGTGCCCAAGTTTAGTGGGTTTTCAAAACGTTACTTGGTAATAGGTACTTTGTTATTTGTAGCGTACGAAATTTGCTTAGCGCTTTCTATTGGTATGGCAAATAGTCGTCATCAGGCAATGGAAATGGCGGTTATTAATTATTTATGGCCCACGCTGACTATACTGCTCTCTATTATTATTGGTCGTAAAAAAGTAAGTTTCTGGGTTTACCCAAGCATGATCATTGCTTTTTTAGGCGTTGCTTGGTGTATTACAGGCGATCAAAAAATGTCACTCGATACGCTTGTAGCTAACTTTGCTGATAATCCTGCTACTTATTTAATGGCATTAACTGCAGCGTTTATATGGGCTATTTATTGCGTGGTTACGCAAAAGCTGAGTAATGGGAAAAATGCCATTACGTTATTCTTTACTGTTACGGCAATGAGTTTATGGGCGCAATATGGTTTTAGTAATGAAGCGCCATTAACGTTTTCACTCAGCTCAAGCATAACATTGCTATTAGCTGGTGTAGTCGTGGGGAGCGGTTATGCACTGTGGAATCAAGCTATTATTGGCGGTAACTTAATGCTTTTGGGAACGCTTTCGTACTTTACACCGGTGTTTTCTACTATTATTTCGGCGCTGTATTTATCTATTACGCTGAGTGCTTCGTTTTGGCAAGGGGTTGTACTGGTAACAGTGGGCTCGCTAATTTGTTACTTTGTAACGCGAGAAAAGCCTAAACAACCTCAAATAGCATCTGCAACATAAGACTAATTTTTGTCCCGTCCTAAAATACGTTGACGGTTTTAAATGAAGGCCAGTAGCTTTTGCTCCTGGCTTTTTTTGTGCACTTGGTTTGGTGTTTTCATTCCTAAACTCAAATGCGGCCTAAATTCATTGT